>JBIKNE010000009.1:0-12873 GCA_044358855.1 Bacteriovoracaceae bacterium
TCATTTGCTCGGTCGTTGCTGGTGCAACGGTAAGTTCTTTACCCATCGAGAAATGGCGTTCGCGCATCTCGAAAAGTATTTTCTCTGAATTATCCCAATCACCTTTTTCAGCGGTGCGAGCGAGTTCAATTAATTTATTAGTCGTGCCCGAAGTTGCCGAGACCACTACTAAAGTTGAATGCTGGCGTTTACAAATTTCAGCACTGCGAAGCATGGCCTCAGCTGTGCCCATAGAAGTTCCACCGAATTTTGAAACGATCAACTTTTGCATAAACCAATTCCTTTCTGACTTTAGAGTCAGTTTTAATTGCAGAAGAAAAACCGGGGGAAGTGTTGAGCGAAAAAAGTGTGTCCAGGAGGAAGAAGGCCAACATCTTTTTTCGTCTCAAAGCGCTCCACCCGGTATTAACCAGAATGACAGTCCCAAGGATTCAACCTTGCTAGACCAACGTAGACGATGCCAAAATCGAAAACGTTTCGGCGATCTTAGCCTGGAACAGAGTCATAGATGTTAGGCCATCTCGTCTGTCTTACTCTAAATCGCACCTCTTTGAGGCGTACAAGTTCTAAGATAGCGAGGGCCTTGAGAAAAAGCAACTTAACATTGGCTTACAGGAGCTAGCGTATGAAGAAGGTTGGATTGGTTGGATGGCGTGGAATGGTTGGGTCGGTGCTTCTGGAGCGTATGCACCAAGAAGGCGATTTTAAACATTTTGAAGCCGTCTATTTCTCAACTTCCCAGGCGGGTGAGAAGGGGCCAGACGGAAAAGTTTTAAAGAATGCAAATAACGTAAAAGATCTCACAGAGATGGATATTGTCCTTACCTGCCAGGGTGGTGATTGGACAAAAGAGATGCATCCTCAGGTGCGCCTTGCGGGCTGGAAGGGGCATTGGATCGATGCGGCTTCGGCTTTACGCATGGAAAAGAACGCTGTCATTATTCTCGACCCAGTCAACCAAACGGTCATCGACCGTGCTCGTAACGATGGGATTAATGATTGGATTGGCGGTAACTGTACCGTCTCGCTGATGCTATTAGCAGTGGGTGCCCTCTTTAAAAAAGGCTGGGTTGAGTGGGCCTCGAGTCACACTTATCAGGCCGCTTCTGGTGCGGGCGCCAAGAATATGATCGAGCTAATTAAGCAGATGCAGTTCTTGGGCGATCATCTGCGCGAAGATATGAATGCTGGCCTTGGTGCCCTCGAACTTGAAAAGAAAGTGGGCACTCTTATGAGCAGTTCGGCTTTCCCGAAAGAGGCTTTTGGTCATCCACTGGCGGCAAATCTTCTACCTTGGATTGACTCAGCTCTTTCTTCTGGTCAGAGTCGCGAGGAATGGAAAGCTGAGGCAGAGGCGAATAAGATTTTAGCGACAGCCAAAACCATTCCTATCGATGGTACTTGTGTGCGAGTCGGTGCGCTTCGTTGCCACTCTCAGGCCCTCACAATCAAACTTCATAAAGACATCCCTCTAAACGAGCTTGAATCCGCCATTAAGGCCGACAATCAGTGGGTACGCTTTGTCGCTAATGATAAAGAAACTACCCTTAAATCGCTCACTCCAGCAGCAGTGGCGGGCAAGCTTGATATCGCGGTTGGGCGCCTTCGTAAGATGAGCTTGGGCCCGGGCTTTGTGAATGCCTTCACTTGCGGCGATCAGCTCCTCTGGGGAGCGGCCGAACCCCTTCGCCGGATGTTAAGACAATTGCTGTAATTTTTTCTGATGTAGTCGTGGCAGAAGGCCTTGAGTGGTATGAGTGAGAGCAAATAAGTAAAGGATTTCTATGAAAACGCTCATCGTTCTACTGCTTGCTATGTCTTCAGCTTTTGCATCAGAGTACGATGCCACGCGTGCCCTGACGGAAGTTTTACACGTAGGTTATTACACCGGAACAACTGAAGATGGACGTGTTTGTGCTGTATCTATTTCTCGTGAAGAGGGTGGAATTATGGCATCTGTTATCATCGATGGCATGGGTGAGATGACTCGTGTTGTGAAGAATGGCACGAACTACCGTTGGCGCCCGGGTCAGCGTTATTTCCTCTCTTCTGAATATTTTCAAAATGGTCGCAATCGTGTGGAAGAAACTTTCCGCACAATTGCTGTTGATCAGTTTCGTCAGTACGTTGTCATTGCTCGTCGTCTAGTGACAACTGATCGCGATGCTGATGAAGATGCTCGTGTATGTATTATCAATCTCATCTAACTTGAGGCTTTATGAAATTCTTCGCACTTCTTTTGGTTCTCACTGCTACTCTTGCTCACGCCAACTACCTTGATGCAACAGTTGCTCTTAAAGAAGTTCTGCCTGTTGGTTCATACGCCGGTTTAACAGAAGACGATGCGATGTGCACTGTTATCGTCGCTGATGTGGCGAACGGAGTTAAGGTCACTGTTAAGAGTGAAGGTGAATCTCTTAATCGTGTTGTTCCTTTTAATTCTGTCTTTATGTGGAAGCCAGGAAAGAGAGAGTTTCTTTCAACTGCAAAAACAATCTTGAGCAATGGTACAGAAATGGAAGACGTCGTTCGCACAATTGCTGTGACTGACACGACTCAGTACGTGGTAGTGGCCAAGATTAAAACTGAGAATCGTGACATCGCCGAAGATGCTCGCGAATGTATCATTAACCTTTAAGCTTCTTAGAAATCATCAATAGATTACCGTTGGGGTCCACGATGTGGACCTCTCCCGTTTTAAGCTTTTGTACCCATCCCGTGCATTCAGTCTGTTCAGGAGCATATTGTTTTATAAATTGCTCACTCAAATGAGCGACATCATCTGAGTTCATAATAAAGATATGACCGTTCTTAAATGGATTGAGCTCTTTCTCTTGGTTCATCGTGAGCGTCAGATCTTGGCACTCTAAAACGAGATAAAGATCATCTCCCTTTTCTTCCGCATAGGTAGTAAAGCCCAATCGCTCATAGAAACGCATGGTTTGTTGGAGATCAATATAGGGCGCCATTCTTTGGTTCTTCATAAGGTACAATTCTACGGCCCAAGAATTTGGGTCCAAGGGCCCAAGAGATAAGCCCTGGAAAGCTCGAAAACTACTTAGAAAATCCTAATAAATATCAATTAATCTTGCTGGAAATACCACTATTTACGGTCACAGACTAGATTTCTGGGTCCATAAGATCTGCTGTAGTTTGAACCAGCCCATGACTGAAACTCCCCAGCGAACCTCTTCAGATTGAATCTTCTGTGAGACCTCTTCAGGAGTGAAGGCAATGATCTCCTCAATCGCGTTGTTCCATTTAACTCTGTCTATATGTGAAAGCCAGTTAAGAGAGAGTTTCTCTCAACGTCTAAAACAACCTTTGGTAATAATGGAGCAGAGTTTGAAAATGTTGTTCGTACTATTGCTGTGACAGATAAAACTCAGTATGTCGTCGTGGCCAAAATCAAAACCGAAAATCGTGACGTTGCCGAAGACGCTCGCGAATTTATCATTAAGCTTTAATAACTGCCGTTTTTGATTGGTGTTGAATCACTTATTTATCCCGTAAAGCTCGAAGCTTAGAGCATCTATTCATCGCAGTTTTTGCTTGAGTGCCAACACCAATCAAGAGGGGCAGTAAAAATCACTCTAATAACAACAAATTAAGTCAGGCAGCTATGGAATATTTTGCTTAATAGGCTAATCAGCTAAATATGCTACAAATTCTAAATGGAGAAACGTCGTTACTATATACCATTATTTTTAATTCCACTTATTGACCAGATTGGTAAGTTATTCGCTCAAGAGAGTTTGAGTAATCCTGGCTTAATGCTAGGTTACATGGCTTCTCTATCTATATTCTCAAAGAGTGTACTACTAGCTTCTGGCTTTCTCATTATGCTTGTAATTTACATATATGCGATGACGCTTTTGTCAAAAGAGGTCAAGTTTCTAAGGATATTTTCATCGGTCTTTGTGGGAGGAGCGTTCTCAAATTGTTTAGATCGCATGCTATTTCAATATGTGAGAGACCATCTAACACTGTTTGGAGATTATTTTTTCAATCTGGCTGATGTTGCTATGTGGATTTCGGGCCCATTAGTGATTTTTTTTCTTTTTTTTTATCGAAAGCAAGTATGGCATGAGGACTGCTTACGACGGTCTTTTGTTGTCGTTAGTAAAAGTCATCGATTAATTACATGGCACATAATGGGGATCTTCATTGCTACTTTAATTGTCTTCATGCTTTTCCATCTCTCTTTTCTGCGTTTTCTTAATGTAGGCAGTAGTGCAATGCAGACCTACGTTGCTCTAAGCCTGCTATTTGGATTTTGTACCTTTATCCTATCGAGTTTATTTATCTTCATTTATGCTCAGCGAATTGTTGGCCCATTACAGGCGTTAAAGAGACATCTTCTGGAAAAACAAATTAAACCATCATCGTTAAATATTCGCCTTGGAGATCCGCTGGTGGAGTTAAAAGAAATTTCAGTCATTATTAATGCAATGGAGAATGACTTATGATGCTCCGTAAACAAATCCTGTTACCATCCAGTTTAAGCATCGCTTTGATAGCAGTATTTTTTGGTTTTCAAAATTGCGGAAAGCAAGCAGCAACAAAACAGCAGGTAAATCAGCAATCAGAAGAAATAATAAGAACAAATCTGCGTGTTGATGATTTGAATAACATACTTTTCGGGATGCTAGAAGAAGAGCGCTCAGAAAGAATAGCAGCAGATCAGAACATCTTGAATCAACTGACTGTCTTGCGCTCGGACATGATGACTCAGCTTAGTTCTGTCGATGCTGAAATCAAAAATATGAACACGTCTCTTGTAAGACTAAGCGCAAAGGACGATGAATTCTCTCAACAATTAAAAAGCATTGAATCAAATGCAGCAGAACTTGAAAAAAACTTTGGAATAAAACTTCTTGAGAGCAATGAGTCTTTGTTTGAGGCGCTAAAGACCTCAAAAGATGAGCTAGCCGGAAAGCTTGCTATAGTTGATCAGAAAATAGAGCAATTACGTGATCAATCTGATGAAAACATCAAAAGCATTCAAACGAATCGAGAGAGAATTGCGGCCGCCATTCAATCTCAGGCTATTTTTGAAAATTTTGTAAGCCAAATGTATGCAACCAAAAGTGAACTCAACACACAGAAAGAACTCTACAGAGATCTGGAAGTCGTTGTCAAAAGTCTTGATCTTCGTTTGACTCGTACGACTCAAGAGATTGCTGAAACGCTAGGGCAAAGAGTGTTCGAGCTTACTTCACGTATTAATTCAATCGAATTAAAAGTATCTTCTCAGGGAAAAAGTATCGAAGCCTTTCAGCAAGACTTGGCAAGTGCTGTGCAAGAGTACCGACAGGGACATGAAGAACTTTCAAAACAGCTGCAAAGTGATATCGAGCTAACAAAAAAACAACTGGGCAGCTTATTGCTTGCAAAGAATGATTCTTTGCGTGCGGAGATGCTGCAGGAGTTAAATCGGAAAAGTCTAGAATTAACTTTATACACTAATAAATCTGTCACTCTACTTTCTAACAGCCTCACGGATCTATCGAATAAGGTAAATACAAATGACTCTGCTCAAAGTTTGGCCCTGTCACAATTTCGACGAGAAGTTGTAGAGGCTATCTCTAATGAACAGCGTGAGAGAAAACTTCTCGGTGAAGATTTGGAGAATCTGATAAGGCGAGTTGTTCATATTGAACAAAGCCTTGGAGATCTCAAGGCAATGACCGAGCAGAATCATGCCTTTTATAAGCGCCTCCATACTGACTTTGAGGAAGAGAAGATCAATGTCGCCAAGCGCTTCGCTCAGCAAACCGCAGCAATTGATTTAAAATTTCAAGAACTCAGAAATGATTTTGAGTCCCGGTTAAAGGAGCTTGGAACTCACGCAGAGAATCTGGTTTCAAGCCTGGGAGCGGATGTACAGAAAAACTTCAAGTCTGCTAACCTTGAGATTGCAGCTCTTTCAAATCGACAGAGTAATGCCGAAAAGCGACTTGAGACTTTTTTAGAAGAGTATCAAGCTGATCGTAGCCGCTCCTCTAGCTTCTCAGCTCGGATAGCGCCCCCTTTTCGTTTAGCTCAGGCAAGTCTCGCAAGTGGTATTGATGCCTTGAATGATGTGCAGCAACGCTTCGTTCAATTGCTCGCTCCTGATGATGAAAATCCAGATTTCTACAATGAGGATCTAAGACGATATCTTCAAAGGCTTAACAAAAAGTGTGAACCCGCAAGTGATACGAAATTCGTTAATATTTATGGCATGGACTCGTTTCAGTTAATCTCTATCGAATATGTTCGTCTTCTCTTAATGGGCTTGCAAAGTGGTGATGCACAAAGAGACAGGATATTTTTCAGCTATGGACCTGCCGGGACAAATCGCTTATCCCAATCTGTCGTTATGGGCCTCTTGCAAACACCGTCCCATGACGTAGATACTAGCTGTCGATTTGAGGTTCAGCAGTGGGCCCGAGGGATTATTTTGAACGACGAGCGCTTTAAACCAATCTCAGATGCGCTGGCGGAAGATGATCAGCTTGAAAGAAGAGTCTCAGTCCTTTATGGCATCCTCCAATCGATCGCTTCCCCTTTAGATGAGATTCAAAAGCAGGTCGAGCAGTCGATAGTGGGTATCAGAGACGGAGAGGCAGCCTTTGAATCTATGATTCGCCAGACGGCCCTTGATCTTGTGAATGCTGCTTGGGATTCGAGACAGCTCTCGGATCGCCTTGCTCTTGTAGATGAGATGGAGCGGATTCAGACTACCCAGAATGAGCAAGCTGAAGAAATGAAAAAGGGGTTTGGTATCCTTCGTGGGATGCTAAAGGAATTTGAAGAAAAAACAAATGTGAGACTCGTAAGACTTGAAGAACAGCAAGGGAAGATGACTCTCTCCATGAAGCGAGCTCTTGATGTGTTGATTTCACTTGCTGATAGAGGGGGGTACGAAGATCTTAAGGCTTACGTTCGCTGGGCCGGTGAGCCGATTGCTCATGTGCCTCTCATTTATCCTAATTGGAGTCCTCGTATCACGAGTGTACAACACTTTTTTAGTGGAAGACTTTCCCTGAGAAATACGACTGATGCTTGTTCAGGGGCGAAAGTTTTGGCCAGAGGGGGAATTGGTGGAGCCTTTCAGTTCGGAGCTTGGGGGCCTTGCTGGGTTAACTTTCGAAGTGTACCTCTTCCCTCTTGGGGTAATGAGTTCAGAACGTTGTGGTTGCGTATCTTTGGATCAGGTCACCTCATTCGTATTCACGTAGATCCAAGTGTTCAGCGAGATAATATTGCGCGCTTTCGAGACTATAACTATGATCGGTTGTTTGACTTCCGTCTTCCGAATCCACTTTTAAAACTTTGGGGTTCATTTGAAAATGGGGTCTTTGATCTAAGAGCGCCCGATCTCCTCGACTATTACCTTAAGCACATTCGTTCCTGGGGAGGGGTGACATTATCAATTCAATCTATACGCGAGGATTCGATTGGCCAAGAGGTCGTTCAAAAGTCATCTAACGTTTTTCGATACACCATTCAGGTGTTTTCACCTCTTATCATTGATTTCCATAAGTCAGGCCTGCCCACGACCATTAGCTACGATGAATCAAAGGTTAAGATGAATTTTGTTTCCGACAAAAAGTTTGAGCGTTCTGGCTGGGTATCCGGTCATGAGGCAGGATTCTTGGTCCGTCGGTTTTTACCTATTGGAACGTCAATCGAGAAGGATCACCTTTTTGCTCAAGGACAAATCTGCCAAGGGTCAAAGGTTGACAATGGATTTGAGTCTTTAAAATGTTTTGATTCGAATTCGGATGCCACAATTGACAAAAGAGATTTAGCTTTTAACCGCCTTCAAGTATTTTTTGATTACAACAGCAACGGAGTTGTTGATGCAGGAGAGATGGCTTCTTTAGTATCGTTGGGAGTCGAACGCCTATCCTTAAATTATGATACTATACCCGAAGAGCAAGGCGTGCAGAACGGAAATGACATGAGATATACGTCGAAAGCAAATGATAAAGATGACCAGTTCAAGGCAAACGTGATAGATGTTTACTTCGGAGTTGCTAACTAATCCTTAACTGGTTGAGTGGTATGCAGTTAATCTTTTGGTGCTGACCATTGTGTCGGTACTTTTTTTGAAATCGTACATAGCATCCACGTAAACTTTTATAGTATCTGATCTGTTATTGGATCGCCAATGAGATAGGAAAGATAAAACTAAGATATTCAAGAACTAAAACGCATCAAAGACGAGTCGTATTTGTACAGTGTTTGTAAATTACTTAAAATAATTAGCAATAAGTTTAAGTGTTGTCTCTTATTAAAGGCTAGAAATCTTGATCTTTGAGAGTTGCTGTAGTTTGAACCAGCCCATGACTGAAACTCCCCAGCGAACCTCTTCAGATTGAATCTTCTGTGAGACCTCTTCAGGAGTGAAGGCAATGATCTCCTCAATCGCATCTTCGCCATCAGGATTAGGAAGTTTTGAGGGCGTGAGATTTTTGGCGAGATAGAAATAGGTCTTCGAGTTCACTGTTCCGTTTGTGGTGTAGACCCAAAACTCTTCCATCTTGCCGGCCTTAAAGCCGATCTCTTCTTGTAATTCTCTCTGGGCAGTGTCGATCGGCAATTCTCCTTCGTCGAGCATGCCAGAGACTGGCTTCAAGCGCACAGGAGGATTTTCATGGGGACGCTTTTCGCGAATAAAAAGAATCTTCCCATCATCGGTGACAGGAAAAATCACCAGTCCCTCTGGTATGTAAGCACGCTCCCAAACTTGGCCGTGCATAACCTCAGTAGTTACCTTGACGAATTTTCCCTGCCATTCAATTTTTTCCATCAGCGAAGCGCCTCTTCTAAAACCAGCGAAGTATCTGTCTTATCATCGCGATACTTGATGATGATTGGACACTGAAGCATGAGGCCTTTGTTTTTGATGAAGTCATTTGATGTTGAAAAGGCGCGTGTGCCTGGAACTACCACTGCACCTTCAGGAATGCCTTCGCCACGCGGAATCACGCGCTGGTTAACTATGTCGTAAACTTCAACGGCCTTCGAGAGAATCACGCCTGGAGCAATCACCGCGCGCGTGCGCACCAGAATGCCTTCGACGATAATCGAGCCAGCACCTACAAAGACATCATCTTCAATCACAACCGGACGCATACCAACCGGTTCCAGTACGCCACCGATTTGCACACCAGCAGAAAGATGCACACGTTTGCCAATCTGAGCACAAGAGCCCACTAGCGCGTGTGAGTCGACCATGGTGCCTTCATCGACATAAGCGCCGACGTTGATATAAGCAGGAGGCATGATCACCACACCGCGAGCGACATAGGAGCCGCGACGAACCGATGATCCACCCGGCACGAGACGTACACCGCGATCAACGGTGAATTCTTGCGGGAAGAGATTGTGTTTATCGACGAAGCCATTTTCTGCTTTAAGCTGGCCGGCCTTAAAGGCGGCCAGGATGCCTTCTTTGACTTGAGTGTTAGCGTGCCACTCATTGCCGCGCTTTTCTGCTGAACGCACTTTTCCAGATTCTAAATCAGTTAAGAGTTGCTCCCAGCTCATGCGTTCTCCTTCATCCAAGATTGAACTTCTTTATCGATTTCTGCCAGCACCGCGACTTGTTTGAAGTCGTCATGGTGAAGGGGTGCTTGCATGACGGGAGTTTTGATACAGCCTTTGTGATGAAGCAAAGCTTTTACTGGCAATGGATTAGAGGCCAAGAAAAGTGAGTTAGATGCCTTTTCCCAAAGTGGGAAGATGCGATCAAATTTTTGTGCCAGTGAGAGTTCGGCGTAACGGCGAGTCTCTGCGGGCCAGACGTTTCCAGCGACTGACACCACACCTGTACAACCCATGGGAACAAAGAATGGCAGCAGGGCATCGTCACCTGAATAAATGGTGAGTCCAGGATTGGCCTGACGAAATTGAGAGTATTTCTCAATCGAGCCCGACGCTTCTTTTAATGACCAAAGATTTTTGTGACCTTTGAGATTTTTCAAAACATCCGGATGCATCGCCACGGCCGAGCGGCCTGGCACGTTGTAGAGCATGCAAGGGCGAGTGGAGAGATTCATCAATGTCTCAAACCATTTGGTTTGACCCACGAGTCCTGGCTTGGCGTAGAGTGGAGTCACGAGGAGATAGCCATCAAAGGCATGTTCAGCGCCAAACTTCATCCATTCGATTTGCTCATCAAGCTGATGACCGCCAATACCTAAAATCATGCTCGTTTTCAGATTGAGCTTAGTGGCGAATTTGACGATTTCTTTTTTGTCAGTGTTGCTTAGGTTCAAGGCCTCAGCGGTAGAGCCTAAGAGAACAATTCCGTTACCGGCATCGGCCTGTTTCTTTAAGAGGCTTTCGAGTGAGGTGTAGTCAATCTTGCCATCGTTTAAAAGAGGAGTTACGACAGCTGTCCAGACGACGTGTTTGTTTAATTCAGCTTGGCTTTTCATTGTTGCTCCAAATGATCCATGAGTTTTTCTAGAGGGTGCAATCCCGCACCCAGAGGATTTTTTAAAAGAATTTTGGCGATATCAAGTGCGCCTTGGGCAAAGAGCGCGCGGTCATGAGCATTGTGAGAGATCTTCACTGTCTCTTGCGGAAAGGTGAGAGTCATCTCATGAAAGCCTACCACATCACCTTCGCGCTTGGCATGGATTTCGACCGGAAAATCACTCCAGGCGGCGAGAGATTTAGCGGTGCCTGAAGGAGCGTCGAGTTTTTTGGTGTGGTGAATATCTAAGAGTTCAGCTTTAAAAGAGGGCATTGATTTTTGTAGTTTGTTCACCGTTTTAATCAGTTGGCGAAAGAGTTGAACACCAAGTGAGAAGTTAGTGGCATGTACCCACGCCACACCAAGTGCATTTAATTTTTGGTCTAAATCTTTGGGCCACTCCATTCCGGTGGCACCGATGACCATCGGTTTTTTACTTTTAAGAAGCTCAGGAATCATCTCGAGAAAAGCATCACCTGGTACGAAAATGATACCCACATCAGCTGTTTGTAGTTTTTCTGACGAGAGAGGATTAGAGCGGCCAAAGGGACCTACGATCTCTTCTTTATTTAGGAGATTGAGAACATGTCCGCCGGTTTTTCCGCTACCAATCACTGCCACTTTCATTTCTGCTCCAAGAGTTCAGCGTGGAGAGTGCGGATGATTTCTTCTGAGTGTCCAGGTGTTATCATCACGCAGAAAGCGTGATCACTGGCGCCACATGACATCATCAGCGGTCTGACATTTTTTAAATGAGCTAATACGCGCGATTGAATCATAGGCTCTGAGCGAATATTTTTTCCAACGATGGCGATCACTTCACCTTCAGTGACTTCTACGAGGCCCAGAGATGTCATATCACGCAAGAGATCGGGCGTGAGGGGATAGAGTTTATCAATCACAACTCCCACACGATTCTCACTCGTCGTCAGCATAGTAGGAGTCACACGATACTGTTGAAGGACTTGAATGACTTGGCCCAAGAACCACGGATGATTCTGTCCTTCAGCTTCTTTCACTGAGAGCCATTTTTGTTCGCGTTTGAGGGCAATGGCACGGACTGCTGGATTCTCAGAAGGTGCCACCACCACTCGAGTGCCTTTAACAGTGGGATCTTGCGAGTAGCCGACATAAACCGGAATCTGGGCGCGAATCGCTGGAAGGAAAGTGTCCGGGTGAATGACCTTGGCACCAAAACGAGTGAGCTCACTGATTTCAGTGAAAGATATTTCAGTGAGTGTGCGAGCGTGAGGTACCAGACGCGGATCAGTTGTCATGACACCCGCTACGTCTTTCCAAATTTGAATCTCACTGGCGTCGAGAGCTTCCGCAAAAAGGGCGGTTGAATAATCTGAGCCTTCTTTACCTAAAGTCGTCGTGCGCCCATGCAGATCTGAGCCGATATAACCTTGAGTTACCACAATAGAATTTGCGAGGTGAGGTTTGATTTCATTCTCTGCATGCATACGTAAAAGGTTAAGAATAGGTTGTGCGCGTCCGTGATCCGAACTGGTTTTCATTAAATGACGAGCATCGAGCCAGGTAGATTTTAAACCTTCGGCTTTAAGAGCTTCAGCAAATAGAAGTGAGCTGATTAATTCTCCGTAGCTTACGAGATCATCGAGCGCTGAGGGGGATGTCTCTCGCAAGAGCATCATACCTTGCAGAATTTGATGAACACGTGAGCAGTATTCTTCTACAAGGAGTAATTCTCCGCCCAGCTCCTTCATGAAATTCACATGACGCTCATGAAAGGTTTTAAATCCCAGTTCTGGAAACACACCACCGGCCGCTTCACGGGCCATCACCATTAATGCATTAGTTGAGCCAGAGGTCGCCGAGATCACGCACATGCGGATTTCGGGGCGCGACTTTAGGACAGATGCTGATTTTCTAGCAACCTGCGCCCCCGCCATGCTGGTGCCACCAAACTTTGCTATCGCGAAACTCATGCAAACTCCAAGAAACTGTGAAGAATCGACTATAGCAGAGGAAAAAACAGGAGTTGAAGCCAAATTCGCGCTACAATTACTGACATGAATTTAATCAAACTCGGCACGATGTCCCTAGATGAAGCTAAGTCCCTGCAACGCGTCCTTGCGACTAAAGGCGTTGAAGCGGTTATGAACCACGATGACCAGACTTGCCGCAGAGGCTGCGCAGTCACCGTCGAGGTTTTAGTGCCGGAAAATAGTATTTCTGTGGTTCAAGATACCCTCCAGGCGCAGTATCAAAACCTGGCGCAAGGTCTCTCTGTTGACTGGAATTTATTGGGCCAAGTTTTTGACCCATCGAAAGAAGTCGCCACCTGTCCCTCCTGCGGCACTCAGTTCTCCACGCAGAAGACAGAATGTCCTGATTGTGGGCTGTGTTTTTAGCCAAAAAAGCCTCTATCT
>JBIKNE010000327.1:0-3521 GCA_044358855.1 Bacteriovoracaceae bacterium
AAAGCATCCGAGCCACCGCATGTTGAGTGGTATGGATTCTGTTCGCAAAGAGCATCTGAGCCACCGCATGTTGAGTGGTAAGGGTTTTGCTCACATAAAGTATCAGAGCCACCACAGGTTGAATGATAAGGGTTCTGGCGGCAAAGTGCATCTGAACCACCACAAGTTGAATGATATGGATTTTGCTCGCATAGAGCATCAGAGCCACCGCAGGTTGAGTGATATGGATTTTGCTCGCATAGAGCATCCGAGCCGCCACAGGTTGAGTGATAAGGATTTTGCTCACAGAAGCGCTCCTCCACACAACGCGGATGACGTGAATCTTCATCACAATCTCTACCTCTGCGATCAGCAGAAACAGAAAAAGACAAAAGTAATGTCACAAGTACAAAAAAGACTTTCATGGATCCTCCAGATTTTAGTGCTGCCAATAGCAGTGCAAAACTGTCGCCAATCCATTTTTACAAATTATCAAAGCACTAACGCCTCGCGAGGTGCGCTTTGCCCTGTAGCAAATTGGCCCTGGTTTCATCTGGAGAGATATTTTCTAGAATAAACGGCGGCGAAAGAAAGAATTAATCTTTCCGCCATGAAGAAAAGTAGCCTTGATGAGCCCTCGTTTATGAAATCCTCGCATCACGTAGACTAAAGGTTCACGAACAGCATAGCGCAACTGTCTTTGAAACCTGACAGGCACAGTGGTGTCACTGTTGGGAATAAACATATACATCGAGCCAGGAGCAATACCTCCCACCACATCGAGCGGATCAATGCTTAAAACTTTACGCAATTCCTCCTCATATTCTGTCACACTGGGAATACCAAGTGCGCGCATACGACGCAAACGCAAAGCCACCACAATGCGCTGATCACTATGAGCGATCAGGCCGGCAGAATTTCCAGCTCCCGCAATAATAGTACTGGCCATAATCTGTGGCTCCACCGCCGCAATATATGAAGCTAAAACTCCTCCTAAACTCATTCCTAAAATTCCATATTTGCGCTGAGTGAGACTTTCGGAATTCAGCCAGCTCATCATAAATTGAATCGCTCCTTGCGCGCGAAGATAAGCTTCATCATGAACCGTGAGGTCCATCGTTTCACGAGCACGTGGAATAGGCCGAGTGATGTGCACAATATAAACTGTCATGCCGGAGTTACAAAACCGCATCGCCAATTGGCGATCAAGCGCAGTTTCTCCGACGATTGGTGGTAAAATAAATATGACGGGTGACAAAGTTAGCGCTGAGACGAACTCTCGCGTTTTAAGTTTCCACACACTCTGATCTACCGGGTCACCCATTTCAAAAAAACGCAGATTTCCCGAACAAACGGCATAGGAGAAAGAAGAAGCTAGGAAAAATAGTAACGCCAAAATAAATTTGTACATCGGTGACCTCCTTGTCGAAAAGAAGGCTAAGCTATTCCACCGCGTAAATCTGAATGAGAGTTTGTTGTTAACGTGACGATTTATTCACAACTAAGTTACTTCTAAAACCAGTGCTAACAGACGTAAGGCCAAGCGCCCTTCACTCTTGGGGCCACACATATGAGCAGTATCAACAAAGGCCAAATAAATTTTAGGTCTAAGCAAGGGACGAACCTGCGCAAGAACATTCAAAGCATTTTTAACTTCCGACAAACGCTCTGGGCGACTCATGGGCGCCACTTTGCCTAACTGCTGAAACACTCCATCGGCAAACTGAAAACTTTTCTCTGGCACGAGAATTTTTCCAAAGAAGGTCGCAACCGTTTTGACACTCTCCCAGGTATTTTCATCCGTCACTTTCACCTTCGGAGCTTTGCCCACACGAAGCGCCACTTGCAAATAGTGATAATAAAGAAACTCACGGGCCGAAACATGGCGATCTTCTTCAATTAAAGCTTTGAGCTGACCCATAAATTCATCAACCACTTTATGATCCATCGTTCGCAATCGGGCAACACTCTTCTCAAGGATTGCGAAGCGCTCTTCATCATCCATCTTCTGAAGTGCGTGATAAACATCGGTGAGTTCTGCTTCATCTATTGTAGGATTCCAGCGCAAGATTGCATCAACTGGCCCCAATCCCGGCGATGGCTCAAGCCATAAGTACAACACAAAACCCACATGCAAAGGATTGAACTCAACGACAGGAGCTAAACTTTGAGGCGCAAGCTGACTTACCATTTGTAGTGGTTCTAGTTCTTGCACTTTTCTGGTTTTTAAATCAGCACTTTTTTGCTCAAGTCCAAGGCTGCGAATCCTCTCACTCAGTGGAGGATGAGTATCAAATAATCCAAAAAAGCTCTGAGGCCAATGCAAAAAGAAATGGGAAATCTCAGGGCTGCGCGCTCCGACTACGACTGCTTCGGTATCGCGCCAAATTTTTCTAAGCGCTCCGCCAATCCCTTCTGGATTTCGCGTGAACTGCACCGCTGAAGCATCCGCCAATCTTTCACGGTCTCGGGAAACTCCGGCGCGTAACATACTGGCAAAGAAATAACCCAAACTTCCAACAACGATTAAACCTAAGCCTAGAGGAGCGGCATTGTTTTTTCTGGAACGTCCGGAATTTCGCATGATCATGCGGCCAATATCCACCACACTGGTTAAGCCATAGAGATAACCCAGCAAATGAATATTGAGTTTCATATCGCCATTGAGAATATGCGAGAACTCGTGAGCAATCACACCTTGCAATTCACTGCGATTCAACTTCCTCATGGCTCCTTTCGAGACCGCCACGCAGGCGTTGTTCACACTCGTTCCAGCAGCAAAGGCATTGATAGCATCTTCGTGATCAAGCACATAAATCCGTGGCAGTGTCATGCCCGCCGCAATACCCATCTCTTCGACAATATTTACTAACTGTTTTTCAGCGAGATCCGTGGTGCTAAAAGATATCTCTCGGCCACCCACCATCTTGGCAACGTAGCTGCCACCTGCACTCAAGGGCAAGCTACGCACCCACGCGATAGCAAAAATCATAAAATAGACAACTAACACGACGCCAAAAACATCCCTCTGGAAAATCGCCTCACTTATGGGAATTTCCATCGTGAGATCACGATGCATACGAAAGTAAATCACATACATCATGGCGCTCAGAATAGCGGTGAGAAACACCACCACATGGAACGCCACCACTAATTGCTTAGTCCGGCGGCGAGCGTTCTCCTGCTGCTGATAGAAGCTGGTCTTCAATTTAGAATTTCACTTTAACAGCTTCACGAATAACGGGATTCTCAATTTCAAAAGATTTGGCCGGTGAAAAACCAAATGAGTTCGCAATCAAGTTCGCGGGAAACGATTCGCGAGAGGTGTTGTAATCCATCACTGAATCATTAAAGAACTGGCGAGCAAAAGCGACACGATTTTCTGTCGAGGCCAACTCCTCCATTAGAGTCTTCATGGTGACATCGGCTTTCAGTTGCGGATAATTTTCCGCCAACGCCATGAAACTTCCCAAACTTTTTGTCAGCACACCTTCTGCGGCGACGAGTTTTTCAATTCCTTGGCCATTGTTAGTGCCAGCAAG
>JBIKNE010000328.1:0-3518 GCA_044358855.1 Bacteriovoracaceae bacterium
CTCTGAGCTTGATTTGTTTTTAACCGAACGTTATGCCTTATACACCATGCGAGGCAGCCAGAACTTAGTTGGTATCGTAGAGCACGAACCTTGGAGACTTCGTGAATTAGAAATTGAAGAAATAAAAGATAATTTTTCAATTCTAATAGGTGATGAATTTAAGATGCGGGATTTATTGGGAGCGAGTTACGCTCATAGTTTGGATGTACGCTTTCGACCCTTTAGAAGGCTCAAGTAAAAAAAAAGCGGGTCACCGAAGTGAACCGTTTTGGGAGGATTTCTGATTCCCTCTTTCGAGTTCCTCTTCTTTCTTCCTAAAACCATCTTAACAAACTCTTGGATTTTAATATTCTAGGGATTGTGGAGAGAGTGTGTTGAAAGCTAGTTATCTTTTTTCACTCTCTTCCAGTTACCTGTCGACCACAAGGCCCATAAAACGAGCAAGGGTTGGAAGAAAAGACGGATAAAGCGCGCGGAATCTGTGTTGAGTCCGAAAGCATCAATTTGATGAATATACTGATTGATGTTGCCGGGAAAAATAGCAATAAAAAAGAGAGCGGTGATCTTTCCCATCAGCAAAGCATGTTTGGTCAAAAAGATGAGTCCAATACCGAGCAAGATTTCAACTACACCCGAAGAAAGGACGACAAAATCAGCATCGATAGGCAGCCAGCGAGGCACTTGAGCAAGGAATTCAGTTCTTGACCAGGTCAAGTGACTGATACCTGCAGAAGCCAGAAAGAGACCTAAAAGAATACGTAAACCGGGACGAACGTCTGTCATAAGTGCCCTTTGTTATTAATTGGAATATAGCACAATCCAAAGAGCTTTACTGCTAAAGCCTGCAAGTTTAAGATTTCTACAAACTTAAAACAGGTAGTATTTATGGAAGACATTAATTACGGTCCTTTGCGTTTTTATATTGGCACGTGGGAGAGTGAAGGACTGACTGGCGAAAACCAAGCGCCCGATACTGATCGCAAAACGGAGAACACTAAATTTCGTCAAACCATGATTTTTGAGCCAATTGGCGATGTGAATAACCACGAACAAGTACTCTATGCTCTTCGTTATCACACCAAGGCCTGGGAAGAAGGAAAGCATGGCCCAGATGATGGTCATTTCCATGAAGAAGTCGGTTATTTCATTTGGGATAAGGCGCGACGCCAGGTGATGAAAAGTTTTATCGTTCCTCGTGGTATTGCCGTTAATGCTGGTGGTGATGCTGAACAAGACAGCACTGAGTTTACAGTTTCAGCTACGCTTGGCTCAAAAACCTACGGCGTTTGTTCGAATCCTTTCTTAGATGAAGAATTCCAAACCGTGCGCTACGATGTGAAGTTTGAATTGATCGATGAAGACACTTTCTCATACGACGAAAATACTCAGCTCAAAATCAAAGGCCAGTCACGCATTTTTGATCACACGGAAAAAAATACGCTTAAGCGTGTGAAGTAGCCATTGAACTTCTTTCAATACACTTTGGCAGACCTTAAGACACTTTTTGTGTCTCACGGTCTTCCTGAGTCTGGTCCTAATCGTTTATTTAATTGGCATTACAAGAAGCGCCATCTTGAAATGTGTACAGAAGACCTCGCCAAGTCGACTCAAGACTTTCTCAAAAAAAATCTCAGCTTTGCATTACCTGAGATAGATGTCGTACAAGTTTCAGAAGATGATCGCACAGTAAAGTTTCTCTTTCGCCTCGCTGATGGCAAGAAAGTCGAAACGGTGCTGATCCCATCGAATAAAAAATATGGTATTTGTCTCTCATCGCAAGTCGGCTGCGCCATGAAGTGCAGTTTTTGTCACACCGGTCTGCAAGGTCTTGAGCGCCATCTAGAGACTCATGAAATTGTCGGTCAGTTCTTGGCGGCTGAAGCTTGGCTCAATCAGCATCGACCGACAGATAATCAAATCGCTACTATTGTATTCATGGGCCAGGGCGAGCCGCTCCATAACTTCGATTCGGTTAGGCGTGCAGTGGAGATTTTTATTTCTCAGCATGGACTATGTTTGGGGCAAGACAAAATTACGATTTCAACCGCAGGTTATCTCCCTGGACTTTTACGGTGGCGTGATGAAATGCCGGATGTAAATATTGCGCTTTCTTTGCATGCCACAGATTCTCAAAAGCGCAGTGAACTTATTCCTATTAATAATAAGTATCCACTCGAACAAGTTTTAGCTGCGGTTAAAAGTATTCCAAAAAATACTAAGCGCTATATTATTTTTGAATATCTTCTCGCACGTGGATTTAATGATTCGGATGAAGATGTGCAGGGACTAGCTCTTGCATTAAAAGATCTCCATGCCTTTGTGAATATCATTCCCTTCAATCCTTTCCCGGGAGCAAAATATGAGCGTCCCACTGAAGTGGATGTCCATTCATTTAAAAAGCAGCTCGATGCTCTGGGTGTTCCCAATCTGGTGCGCTTCACTAAAGGCCACGATATCCTCGCCGCCTGTGGCCAACTCAATTCTAAGTCTTAACCCCACCAAAAGGTGTCACGCACTTTTAGGTGACCTTGACTCCTTTTGAATCGCTCCCATATTGCATGAACGGAGGTCTCCTATGTCACATACGTTTGCTACTTGTTCCCACTGTCATGCTGTTAATAAAGTCGAGCGCGCGAGAGCGCTTAAGGGCGAGGCGGTATGTGGAAAATGCCAAAAGCCACTTGAGTTGCATGGTCTTGTATCACATGCGACTGCGGGTGATTTGCAAAAAATATTGAAGAATGCCACTGGGCCAGTGGTAGTCGATTTTTGGGCTTCGTGGTGTGGACCATGTCGCAGTTATGGACCAGAGTTTGAGAAGGCCTCGGTAGAAAATACGAAAGCGGTATTTGTGAAAGTTAACACCGAAACGGAGCAACAACTCTCTGCTCAGCTGGGTATTCGAGGAATTCCATGTACCATCGTCTTTGAAGGAGGCCGCGAAATAAAACGTCAGGCCGGTGCGATGGATGCGCGTAGTCTGAATCAGTGGATTGGGATATAGTGTTTCCATGAAACGACGCGATCTTTTAAGCTTGCTCACACTTGCACCGTTGACGTCCTGGGCGATGAGTAAGCTGATGCCTAAATCTTTGCAGGGAAAATCTATGATCAAGCACTCCGCTCCTATTGATTTACATTGGCCAACACAAGAGCCTTTTTTGTTTTGTGCTCATCACTTAGATCGATACCCCGCTGGTAATGCTAAATTAGGACTTGAGGCGAAGCATTTTGCTGGTCGCCAGATGGGCTCGGACTTTCAAGAAAAGGATGGATTTCGTTTATATCACGGAACAGAAATTCCTGGCTTCCCAGTTCATCCTCACCGTGGATTTGAGACTATCACCATCGTGAGACGCGGCTATGCCGATCACGCAGACTCACTTGGCGCTGCTGGTCGCTACGGCGAAGGGGATGTGCAGTGGATGACCGCCGGTTCAGGCGTCCAGCATTCGGAGATGTTCCCACTGCTTCATAAGGACAAAGAGAATACGCTCGAGCTTTTTCAGATTTGGTTG
>JBIKNE010000329.1:0-3517 GCA_044358855.1 Bacteriovoracaceae bacterium
TTTAATTGATTGGGATGGATGCGGTAAGCTTCGACATCACGAACAGACATTTCACCTGTCATTTCTCGCGTTTTGAAAAGTCCATTCTGATTCGCTCTCTCTGTTACTTTCTCCTCGGTGATTGTTCCTAAGTGTTTCGCAAAAAAGTCCGCTGTCATCGGATCATTAAGGCCAAGGAGGCACTTCACGTTGGTATTGGTGTTAATCGCCTTGGCAAATTCCGGTGATACCATTTCCAAGTCCCCTAAGCTCTGATGGCTTAGGTGCAAAGCAATCCCGCTCGATCTGGCCTTATTTAAAATGCCAAGGAAGCCTTCATACACAAAACTCGAGAACTCATCCAAAAAGACAGGAGTGAAGACTTTTTCCTTTCTCGCGGCCACTGCCCATGCGATTTCTTGCAAGAAAAGTTTTCCGAGCTTGAAGGCCATTTCTTGATAGAGCAGAGTCGGGATTAAGATAATCACCGCAAACTGCTTATCTTGAGTTCCTGCCATGAGTTCACCAAGCGAGAAAGCCTTTTCACCACCATTCACAAGATGTGACACTTCTCCACGAGCAACTTGCCCTAATTGCGAAATAATCCCAGAATTATTTTCATCACGCTTAGCTCGGTTCTCGCTTAACCATTTTACAAGCCTTGTAGTGAGCGCTTCATCCTGGCATTTTGAGACGGCATCACTTAATAATTCATCGGAGGTAAAAAGGTCATAGAGCTTTTTGAAAGTGACTTCTTCCCTCTGCTCACAAATTAATGCCACTAGTGCAGATGTTATCTCATATTGAGTATTACGGTAATACTCATCTTTAAAATCAAAGGCTGCAAAGATTCGGTCTGTGATTTGCTGACTTGTTCCGACCTTTAATGGATTAGTAATTGCAGAGTCTACTAGATCACCCAGATTGAAGGTGATTACTTCAAAATGAGGAGCTTGCTTTTTAATCCTCTCTGCAAGTTCTACATCTCCTTTACCATCAATCAGAACAGCGGATTTTCCTCTGCGAAGATCACGCACTATCATTGGTAAAATCACACTCTCAGTTTTTCCTCTTCCTGTGGCCCCAATAATCTGAACGTGACCAGTTCTGGTTTTGTCTGGAAGATGAATGCTTGTGCCATCCTTTGTTTTCGCAACTAATGTACCCGCATCATCACTCCAAACTTTTGAGAGATGGTACACGCGATCTTTGGGAAGATTCTTTTTAATCTTCTCTTTTAAGAGGAAAACCCCAAGAGCAAATAGTCCGTAGAGTCCCATCCCGATTTTATCGAAATGCTGGTAGATCGAAAAAAGGATTCGCTCTTCATGTTTGATCAGATAGAGAACGAGTAAGATGAGGGCGACGACTCCCATGAGGAAGTAAAACTCACGATCACTGATTGCTGAATTTTTCTGTTCCTTGGCTTTGGCCATTGAACTCCTTTTGCTTTGTAAAAAAGCGGTTGTGGTTAGAGCGATAAATACTTCTTTAGACTTCTTTAAAATCTCCTCCTTTCTGGTAAAATGAAGTCGTAACGAGAAGTTCTTCTCGTTTTCGAAATTGATGGATCTTGATTTTTGGGTAAAGAAATAGAGTGAACCCAAAAAGTGTAGGTTTAAATAGATTTCAGAGCTTTTGAGTCTCAACAAACCCCCTAAAGTTAGGTTTTAGTTTGTGAATATCCTCATAGTCCTGCTCAAATAGTCTTGGCCTTCAACTTTGAAGGCTCAACTTCTGATAAAACCAATATGCTCAAGTATTTACAATGTGTATTGCGTTGGCCTTCGCCATGTGCCAATATGTATGTAGTTGATAACATTGATTTAATGAAAGAATCTAAGGCATGGGGCCTTGAAAGGCCAAACAGTTTTAGATTATATTTGAAGGGGAAGGAATTGACTTTTAGGTCTAAACCTTGGAAAACGTACATCCGATACTATAATTAGAAATACATAATCCGCCGATTCCATGTCTATGGATAGGTTGCTGGGCCCTCGAAAGAGGGCCTTTGCTTTTTAAGGGGGCAAATTGTCAGCACCAGTGGAGCAACCAAAGAAGTTTAGGGCCATCGTTTATGTCGATGGTTTTAACCTTTATTACGGCTGTTTAAAGGGAAGCCCTTATAAGTGGCTTAACCTTTCTCTGCTTGCTTCTAAACTCCTCAATGAGAATTATGAGGTCGTTAAAATTTGCTATTTCACATCTGAGGTTGTTGATTACAAAAATGATGGTGTGACTACGAGACAAGGATTTTATTTAAGTGCTTTAAGGACAATTCCTAATCTTGAAGTATATTTTGGCAAATTTAAAGAACGCGACAAAACGGTCTACATTAATCCACCTGAAAAGATATTATTTGATACTGGCTTTGGAGAAAAAGTAGTTCCTAAGAGTATTTTTAAAGGAAAATGCTTTGAGGAAAAGGGTACAGATGTAAACCTCGCGACCAGTTTACTGATCGATCTATATGAAGATAAGTTTGATACAGCTCTCATATTATCGAATGATACTGATTATAAGTCAGCAGTTCATCAGGTCAGAAAAAAGGGGAAAAAGATTTTTGTTGTAAATACAAAAGTTGGCTTTGAACCAGATGTTGAGTTGAGAATAGTTTCTACTAAAAGTACCCGTAAAATATCAAAAGATATGTTGAGAGACTCTCAGTTTCCTGAAATGGTTGGAAATATCAGGAAGCCTAAGGATTGGGAGTAGTCTGAATGTCTTCATTAACGTCAAAAACAGTTGCGAAAATTTCTAAGATCCATACTGAACTCCGCTTTGGTATGGCGATTACTAAAAATAAAGAAAAAATTTTCTTTTCTGACGAAACTTCATTCGGAAAACTCCAGTTCGTAGATTTTAAGATAGGCGATGAAGTAGAGCTTAATTTTCTTGAGACGGAACGGGGATTGTTTGCCCAGTCTATGGCTTATCTCGATCCTCAGCTTATCTAATCTTTGCATTCTAATGAAATCGAGGGGCGCGAATGACAATTCGTAATTGGAATGAAGTTAAGCCAGGAGTATTTTTCTACCCAAAAAAGTCACTCCTACTAGGAAATGGCTTTAATATAGCGCTCCTACAAGAAGAGGGATTGAGCTATAGAAGATTAAAAGATGGTCTAAACACGCAAGACTTTCATATACAAGATTCAATTAAAACTGAACTAGAGCAAGAAAATAATAATTTTGAGACCTTGATTAGAAAGCTTGAAGAAGCGAGCCGGATTGCTGGTGTATATGGTGCGAACAGTGCAGAAATGAATAGTGATGCGATAGCATTGCGGAATGGATTGGCTGAAACAATTTCGAACCTACACCCCTTACAAGAAAGAATTGTTGCAAACGGAGCTTCTAAAAACTGCTCTAGATTTTTGAGAAAATTTTCAAGCATATTTACTCTAAATTACGATTTGTTACTCTACTGGGTAATTCTAAATGAATCTTTGGAAAGAAAATTTAAGGATGGATTTGGCAGATCTAATCCCGAAGGTCCATTAGTTTGGTTAAACAGAGATGGGCAGAATATTTTTTAT
>JBIKNE010000384.1:0-3036 GCA_044358855.1 Bacteriovoracaceae bacterium
AGTCATCCATCAGATGAAAAATTATCTGGTCGCTTCCGCATTGGGACAGATGGACTACTTCTGTTGCCTTATAATGTTCGCATCGAAACGGCAGGTCTGACTTTTCCAGAACTTAAAGAAAAAGTTCTCAAGGCCTATAGTGCGTTCTTTCAAAAAGGTGTTCAGAGTATTGTCTTTCGCTTAATTGAAAAAAAATACTATGTTGAAGTACGTGGTTTTGTGAAGAAATCTGGTTACTATTTGGTCAGAAGAAAGGAATCGATTGATAAATTGATTGACCGTGCTGGCGGCGTGAATGGAGATCTTAAGAATGATCTATTCACTGTTTCGATTAAACAAATGGATGAGTCTTACTCGATTAGTCTCAATCAATATTTTGATAATAATATGTCTGCTAGTTCCTTCACATGGACAGGAAGAGACTCGCTTTTCGTAAATCCGTTGAATGATAATGCCAGCGGTGATGCTGTACCAACTGTAACGATTCTGGGTGGCGTGATTAATCCTGGCAAAACGCTTTATCAACCAGACGCTAACTTTTTCTACTATCTTCATAAAAGTGGGGGTGTGATCTCCAATCTTAGCTATGAAGAGATTTATGTCTTCCGTAACGCTCCGAATGGGATTCAAAAAATTAAATTTGATGTAACTGATATTGAAAATATCCCCACCATTGAACCTAATGATGTGATTCTCATGAACGCTGATAAGCGCACCAAGGTGGATAAAATCTTTGAGCGTCTGACCCAAATTGGAGCCATCGTTTCAACCGTGGCCTTATTGATCATCGCACTCTAGGAGTAGCATGTTACGTGCGCCAGCAACCGGACAGTTTTATGAAACACGTCTCCCGCTGGCGGATGCCACTCTCAATAAGTTCAAGTCCTGGTTACCTGCTACATCTATGAGTCCTGCACGCCAGCAAGAATTTCTTGCTGGACGTTACTGTGCTTATGAAGCTGCCAAGCTTCTTTCAGTTGATCTTATATCGTTACCAAGTGGATCAAAGCGCGAACCAATGTGGCCGTCATCTTTGGTAGGAAGTATTAGCCATACCAAAGAATTGGCGGTTGCTTGGGTCGACTTAAAATCCGAATCTTTGAGTCTGGGAATTGATGTAGAGAATTTGATCTCGGAAGAAAAGTATCTGGAGCTAGCGCACCAAGTGGCGAACACTGAAGAAATCCAATTACTCGAATCCCAAGAGTCACCTTCCTTAAACTTCACTTTGCTATTTTCTGCCAAAGAGGCGCTTTTTAAAGCTCTCTATCCGTTATGCCATCACTATATCGATTTTAAAGAAGTGGAGTGGTTAGGGGTGGACGGTGAAAATTGGGAGATTCGTTTGGCGAGTCGTCGTCCCGAAATAAGTCCCCTCAATAGAGTTTATCGGGGACAGTGGCAGAAGGGCCAAAGCCTTGTAATGACGTCGATTCGCCTGAGTTAAGATTTCTAATCTCAAGGGTTTGCCCCCTTATTCTCCTGTAAAGATTTCAGGCCTTGTCGCATTTGACACGCCGCATTCAGTTGAGGTGTTAAATTTCAATAACCTAATGACAACGCCCGAAGGATAAAACTTGCTGTTAACTCGGCTGTTCTCTCAAGCTGTAACTTCAAATCCTCACGCCACTGCCGTGAGTATGGGTGCGCGCACTTTAACTTATCAAGAACTTGATTCTCTTTCGAACCAGATTGCTCACTCACTACAAGCGCAAGGTGTAAGGCCCGGTGAAGTAGTAGGAATTTGTCTGAAGCGCTCTCCCGAATTGATCGCGAGTCTTATCGCAATTTTCAAAGTCGGTGCAGCTTATCTCCCGCTAGATCCTGAATACCCGCAAGATCGCTTGAGTTATATGCTTGAGCACTCGCAAGTAAAGACACTCTTGATTCAGAAAATATTTGCTACAACTTTTTCTGGCAACTTTACGCCGGTCATCTTTGAATCCCTTGATCTCTCGGCTTTGAGTCCTGCTGCACTTGAGATTGATGAAACAGATGTCAATCTTGGTTATGTCATCTACACCAGTGGCTCGACTGGAAAACCAAAGGGCGTGGCCCTCGGTCGTGATGCTTTGTTCAACTTGATTGAATGGCAAAACATTCAAACTCAATTAAAAGAGAAATCAATCACTCTGCAGTTCACTCCCGTGAGCTTTGATGTCCACTTTCAAGAAATCTTCTCTACCCTCACCGGTGGGGGAGAGTTGGTGATGATTCCGGAAGAAGTGCGTCTTGATATGCAGGCGCTCTTAAAAACCATTAACGATAAAAAAGTTAATCGCCTCTATCTCCCTTATGTCGCGCTCAACCACATGGCCGATATGAGTATGAACCATGGGCCACTTCCACTCAGCCTTAAAGAAGTCACCACCGCCGGTGAGCAATTAAAAATTACCGATCATATTCGCTCGCTATTTAAGAAACTCAATGGTGCGACACTTTATAATCACTATGGTCCAAGTGAAACTCATGTGATCACCAGCCTTGCACTCACAGGTGATCCAACTCAATGGCCAAGTCTACCAGCGATTGGAACAGCGATCGCAAATTGTGAAGTATATCTACTGGACGCTGATCTTCGCCCGGTAGCTCAAGGCCAGGAAGGTGAGTTGTATCTCGCCGGCCGCTGTCTCGCCGATGGTTATCTTCATGCTCCTGAACTCACCGCCGAACGATTCATTACAACTCCGCACTTAGGTCGTCTCTATAAAACCGGAGATATCGGGATTGTGAATCCTGATGGCAATATTCAATTCTTAGGTCGTAAAGATGGCCAAGTTAAAATCCGTGGCTACCGTATTGAGCTAGGTGAAATTGAAGTCGCACTCCAGAAGTTCCCAGCGCTCAAAGGTTGTGCCGTTAAGGTGATTGAAAATAACAACGAAAATTTCATTTGTGCCTATGTCGCCGGTGGAGTGAATCTAAATCATGTACGAGATCATCTCCGTCAAACGTTGCCTGATTATATGGTGCCCTCGTTCTTTATACCGATGGAGAGTATTCCGCTTACACCATCAGGCAAAGTCGATTACAAAA
>JBIKNE010000330.1:0-3501 GCA_044358855.1 Bacteriovoracaceae bacterium
TTCAGTTATGCTTGCGAGAGTTTCTTCATTGTTGGCCCAAAAAAAAGAATCCTTAAACCCACCTGTCCGGTCGTAAATGTTAGTGCACATTTGACAGGTTAGGTTGCATGCAGAATCGAGCATCAGGTCAAGTCGTTTGATAGTAAGTGAAGTGAAATCAAAGTCAGGCCTTAATCCAGTTTTGTGACAAGAGTAACTTGCCTGATACTTCTCACAGGATAAGGGCAACTGGGAGAGATGTTGTTTTCTGATTTTATCGAGTTGTTCAGATTTCCATATGTCAGCAAGTGAACTTGTTTGGATGTTGCCTAAAATAAACTCAGGGTTATTCTGCAGGAAACTGCAGGGATAAACTTCGCCAGATGAGTGGACATATAGTTGATTGAAAGGGATGGGGCAAGTGCTCATGAGAAGTAGTCCTCAAGAACTTCATCTCTAATAAGATCGAGTGTCGCACAGTGTGCTCCTCCACCAAACAAGCGTGAATGTCTCAGTCTTACATGAGTGTAGTTGATTTTGCGCTGTTCCAAGACCTTTGTGAAAGTGGTGTCAGGTTTATCGGTTTCATTGAAGATAATGATATTGTTTGGGCCTATCGGTAGAACATTAGCGTAGATGTTCACACTGGCCAGGTTCGTTAGATAGTTCTCTCTACACTCAACATTAACTTGGATCAATTCCCATTTGCGTAGCGGCTCTGGCAAGAGATGAATCAGTTCTGGCATGGTGCCAGAATTGATCAGGGCCCTGCCCGGAGCAATTGGCATAATCATTCCATCGATATGATGGTCGCACAGTTTTACGGAGTGAAAACGATACTGATCGCCTAAAAAACTCTTCAACCATCGTAATCCTAATTCATGGTTCTGATTCGAAACATTAATTAAAATATCTTTTCCAAACTTAAGACACTGAGCTGCATCGAACATGATCTCAAAATTCTCTGGAGCTTGAGTTTCAATAAGTTTGTTTTCAATGTTGATATTGTTTTTAACGTAGCTCAAATCATATGAGCTATCTTTCATCATGGGTCTTGGAGCCGATAGCCATTGAGAACCAGCTAAAAAGAAGGGATACAGAGTCTTTTTTAAAAGATCATTTTCAAAATATCGCTTTCTCCAGATGCAGGGAGTTTCAATGATTCGATTTCCCAGAATCATGATCTGATCGCGGGGATTATCACAAGGTGACATGTGATCTTGAAAATAGGGAGTTTGAAATTGTTGGATGTCTTCTAGTTTTTCAGGTCTATGTACTCGAATACCTAGGCTGGCAAGCACACTGGCAAGATTATCCAGATCTTCTTGTCTTTCCTGGACTAGCTTCTGTTGCAAAAAAATAGAATTTTTCAGCAGGACATCACGAATATTATCGTGAAAAAAAACTTTAAAAGATAAATCAACATTGTGCTGATTTATATTGAAAACGGATCCAACAATCACTTCTTTTAGTGGCCCCCATTCCGTATGTACATTGACGGGCAAAGTCATTGATATCTCCAGTCTGAGAACTATATTCTAAGCTAGAATTATTGACAACTTAGGCGCTCTGCGCAAGGCTGTGATGCCCGACTAAGGAAAGGATTCCCGTGTATTCCATAGGCAAAGAAGAATTGGCCAGGATCGAAGAGCTTTTTTTAACTAAGAAATTCTTTCGCTACCAAGGCAAAGATGTCGAAACGAACTGCTCAAAATTTGAACAGCAGTTCTCTGAATATATTGGAGTAAAGCATTCGCTGTTTGTTACCAGTGGTACGAATGCCCTTATTTTAGCTCTCGAGGCCAATGGGATCTCCGCAGGCGATGAAGTTATTGTGCCTTCTTACACCTTCGTGGCAACTATCACGGCGGTATTAAATGTCGGTGCAACGCCAATTGTTGCCAATGTAGGTGAAGGACTCACGCTTGATGTGGCCAACCTTCATAAGTACTTAACAAAAAAAACCAAAGCCATTATTGCTGTTCATATGGATGGACTACCTTGTGAGATGGATCACATTGTAAGTTTTGCTAAGGCTCATTCGCTACTTACGATCGAGGATGTGGCGCAGGCGATAGGTGGGAGCTACCAGGGAAAAAAACTCGGCTCGTGGGGTGACGTGAGCTGTTTTTCATTTAATGTAGATAAAATAATCTCCTGCGGTGAAGGTGGAATGGTTTGCTTTAAAAACGAAAGCACCTTTAAATTGGCCCTAAAGATTCATGATTCTCCAGTAAGTTTTGGAGCAACCCACAAAGACTACTTATCGGACACACCTCCTGTCGTTGGTCATTCAATGCGTGTTTCCGAAATCTCAGCTGTCATTATGCAGGAGCAGCTTAAGCGCCTAGATTTTATAATTGCTGAATTGAAGAGAAGAAAAAGCCTGATCTTTTCATTACTGCAACCGATCAAAGAGATGTTGCTGTATCCTTATCTAATAGAAGGCGATTGTAGCACTCACTTTCATTTAAAATTTTCAGATCCCATCACGTCTGCAGAATTAGCAAAAAAAATGACCGCGCAAGGATTGGTCGCAGTTCCACTCTATGCACGACCGGCCCATTGCTATTGGCATTGGCAACATTTACTTCCACAAGAAATTTCATTAGCGTCAAGCCAGAGGATGCATCTTTCAAATATTATTCGAGTGGCAGTTGATTATTCTCTCTCTGACGAGGAGCTAGCCAAGCAGATAGGTCTAGTTGTCGATGTCGTTAAGTAGATTAGATACCGTAACAAAACTTTGGCTGCGCAATTGATCCATTCTTTTATTGTGAGCTAAAAATAATTTCCAAGAATCAGATTCATCGGCCGAAAGCATATAAGCTACGATCCCACTTATTTGATTTTTAAGGCTTACAGGAAAATTCTCGCTGGCCTTCAGCAAATGAGTAGCAATTTTTTGCTTAGCACCTTTTGGAATAAGCGTTATCCGATAAACCAGTGGCGATGTGACAGGCGCCAAAATGATTGAATCGGAATCGATAGCTAGTTCTTTTAAACAATAATCAACTGTTGCAGGAACGTCGACCAAGTTGAGTAGAGAAACAGTAATGTTGACGCTTAATTTAACATGAGGAACTTCGTTTTTTATTTGCTGAATATTATTTGAGAATTCATTCCAGTTTAAGCCGTCTCGGATATACTCACCTAGCTTACCAATGGCATCTAAACTAATCGTTAATTCTACATTCTTAAAATGTTTCCAATAATCAATTACATAATTTTTTTGCAGATTAAGAGTGGAAAGATTGGTGATGTAAGCGAGGGTGCAATCAGTCTTATCATTTTGAACTAAACGATTGAGGATTTGGTAATGTTCGGCATGGAGTAGGGGCTCCCCTCCAGCAAAGAATATTCTTTCAGCACACAGATTATGCTCAATAAATGAATCACACTCCGCTAAATTTTTAAAAGTTCTTGTTGTAAGAGGTGATGAAAGGAATTTGCCTGTAAGTAGTTGGTAGTCCATTGCCCACTTACTGCTTTGTTCAGGATTACAGCTGCGACAAGCGAAAT
>JBIKNE010000332.1:0-3458 GCA_044358855.1 Bacteriovoracaceae bacterium
CAAGCACAAAAGCGCTTCTCTTCTGTTCCACTCTTGAATCTTGCGAGCTTTGTCATCGTAAAAGTTCACGACCTGCTTCATGAGCAGCGTTCATTCCACCACAACATGATGTTGCACTATTTTGAAAACATCTCTGAAACTGAGTTGGGCATGACGAAAGCGGAAGTTGATCGCGCCGTCTCTTCTATCTATGAGTACCGCTTGGGTGTGACTGATATCCGCGGTTCAAACGAAGCCGCCCGCACTTGGGAGCGTTTCGGTTGGAATAAGTTCTATGTCACTGTTCGTCAGGGTAATACTCGCGCTCGTAATCTTTCTAGCGATTCATCTCGCTACGCTGATTACCAGAAAGCGAACTTCGCTTTTGCTGAGTTCACAACGGATGGCTCACGTCGTATCTACAACCTTTTGATGAACCAACACTTGTTCTCAGGTAAGCCAGCGCTTGCTTATGACTTCGCTAAGCCAGACAAGGTTAAGCGCGAGCGCGCTCTCTTGAATCTTGCTCAGGTTGCGTTGGGTTTCATCCCAGGGATTCCAGGGTTTGTTAAGAACTTGGCCGACACTTTCCTCGATAGCATGCACAAAGAACAGCGCTTGCTCGAAGGTGCCTTGGTCGCTCACTTTGAGTTGACTGGTAATCGTCCGATGATGGACGCCATCTACCGCCAGAACATCAATCCTTATCTCGTTCGCTAGATCTTTTAAGGGCCCTCTTCGGAGGGCCTTTTTTTGTTTAATCCCTCTCACTCTATTCACCCGTAAGAAAAGTTAAATCAGGACGGGCGAATTAAAAATTCGCCTGCCGATTAATCTTCCACACAGCGATGACTAAAAACACCGATTGAATGAAGAAGAAGCTGCCAAGGAAAATGGCGCCGCCTTCAGAAAAACCGTAAGAGTGAAGACCGGTAGCGAGAATGTAATTCACACCAAACCATGCCATCATGACACTCATAAATGCGCCAGCTGCCAAGGGCACAAAGCGCTTAGGGGTAATCCAATTCGAGTAGCGGCCATGCAGAATCGCCATATAAACTAACAAAACAATCAGCGACCAAGTTTCTTTCGGGTCCCAGCCCCAAAATCTGCCCCACGAGTAATCGGCCCACACACCACCTAAGATAATTCCAGCGGCCAAAAGCACCACGCCGACTTTCATACAGGTATAGATCTGCTCCATCTGCACGCGCGCCTCTTTCATGGTGGCGCCTTTGAATGTCTGGCGAATCAGCACCACATTGGCGATGATCCATGAGAGGGCAAGAGCTGCGTAAGAGAGAATGATGGTCGTCACATGCGTGGAGAGCCAGAAGTTGTCGCGCAGTACAGGAACGAGTGGAGAGATGCTGGGATCAAGCATGTTATTAGCAAACTTCATCATCATGAGACAAAGAACGTTATAGGCAAGGCCTCCGATCAAGAAGATGCGCTCTTTTTTCCAGATACACAGAACAAAACTAATAAGGAGTGCTCCAAAGCCAGAGAACATGACGGTTTCATACATGTTGGTGATCGGGGCGCGGCCTGAGATTAAAATGCGCATCACCATGCCGGTGACTTCCAGGCCTATGACTAAAAAGGTGGCGATATATCCGGGCCATGGGTTCTTGATGGCAAAAACTAATCCAAGAGCGAGAACAGCGAGTAAGAGTGACCACACATAAGGCTGCAAGCGGTGATAACTGTACTCCAGCATGAAGCCATCGCCCTGAGTTTTAAGATATTCCTCTTTAGTTAGGTTATAGAGAGCAACAAAAGGATCGGCGTGATTTGTTTTAAGTTCTGAAACTTTTTGCTCAGTTAAAAACTCAGTCAAAGGAAGCCAATTTACTTTGTCGGCCGTGAATTCCGGCAGAGTCCAGATCAGCCCGGCCTTAGTTTGATCCACAATCTGCAAGCGAGACATGACTTTATTGATTTCTTTCTTATAAGCGTTGTTCTCTTTTTGTGAGGCATAAGCGATTCGAAGCGCTTCGGTTTGTGGAGCAAGCTTGGAGTACAGCATGCTGTCTTCGGCATCCGTCATGCCGACCAGTTTTTTAACATCGGTATGCTCAATTTTAATGGGGAGATCAATTTTTGAAGGAATACCCATGCCATCAAAGGAGAGGCGACAGAAGGTGACCGTTGAAGGTTCATTTTCAAATTTGGCCTTACCTGTCACAAAGCGCAGCGTTTCTTCCGCCACTATCAAAAGTGGTTTTACACGGCCACCTGCCTGAGTCGGCATCGTTTCAAGTTCTGGCGGACACAGAGTCTGGGCGAGAGCTTGAGTTGAAATGAATAGTGAGAGGAGGATTAACTTAAGCATGCATGGCCTCTGGGGTACGTTGGGGTTTACGACGAAGGACAAAATGCCAGATCGAACCAAGGACAAGAAGAAGGGAGCCGATATATTTCCAAGCACGTCCCGGATCATAGTTCACACTGAAGACTGAGCCATAAACCTGCGGCTGAGCTTCAAAGTAAGAGGCCTGATAAAAAGTAAAAGACTCATGTTTCATGGGATTGTTCATAAAGACATGATGTTTCTGTGAGCCAGCATTTCCTTTAAAGAGAGAAACAAAACTCTCATAGCTCGCCGGATTATTGGTTCCTGGATCCATATCCATTTTGAATTTATCCAAAGTGATCTCAAACGGGAGCTTCAGGCTTTTGCGTCCCAATTGAAACACCACCGGACCTTGTTTGCGATCCATCGACATCGCTCGCTGGCTCGTCACCCAAAAACGCGTGGGTCCTACGGAAACTTCAACTGCTTTAAGACCGCCTTTGATGAGCTGACCGTTATCTTGCAGGGGAGTGACAGCTTCAGGACGTCTAACCGGATATTTGCTACCTTGATGATTGAGTAAAGTAATCGCAAAACCCATCCACGGCAGATCAACCGGCTCTTTTTCTAGCGGATGAACCACCCACTTAGAATTCTCCCGGTCAAAATAGCTCACGAAGCGGCCGAACAAGAAGAGGTGAGGCTTGTCTTGGAAAAGCTTACGACTAAAGATGCGGTAGGGAGAGTTCTCGACCAGTTTTAAATCTTTATCGACAGGTAGGGGAGAGAGATCGGGGAGAAAGCGCAGCTCCTCCCCCGCTTCTTTCATAATCAAAAGACTCTTGCCGGAAAGACCACTCTTGGTTTGCAGATGAGATTTATTCGGGGCAAAACAGCGCCCTTCGCGGGCATCCCAAACTAACAGTCCATCATAAGAGGGCTCACCAAAACACTTCGCCAAGAGCTCAGGCATATAGTGCACATTCAAAGGACCCAGCTGTGTGGTGCTCTCAAAATCTGCTTTTGGATGCAGACTCAAGGTCAGATTTTCTGAAAAGTTGTCGTTTTTGAGAAGGTATTCACCGGAATGCAGACGAGTCACGTCCGCCATTTTGTCTTCTTCCCAGGCCAGCACTTCATCAGCAAATGGGAGAAAGCGCAAAATCTTGATGTCTTCCCACTG
>JBIKNE010000333.1:0-3457 GCA_044358855.1 Bacteriovoracaceae bacterium
AGTCCCAAGTCCCAATTTTCCCTGTCGCTCAATTAGATGAATAAATGATTTTTGCTTCTGCATCTCTTTTACTGCTGCGGCAGTTCCATCGGGAGAGCCATCATCAATAATCAATAATTCTACGCCAGGAGCAGATTTCTCCAGTTCTTGAACCATGCGAGTAACATTTCCGCGTTCATTATAGGTCGGAATAATAACAAGTGTTCGGGGTAGGCCAGACAAGAGAGAGTCCTTTTGAGAGAATAGCCCTCACATGATTTCACGCGCCCTTATTTTTGACAAGCTCACACCCTGGTTTCTTCTATTGGGAAACCTGTTGGTTGTATTGGGCACAGAGTTGGCGCACGATGAGGCGTACTATTGGCTCTTCTCGCAAAATTTAGATTGGGGTTATTTCGATCACCCACCCATGACGGCATGGCTCATATATCTGACTGAGTGGCTTGGTGGAGAATTGGGTGTTCGGTTAAGTTTTGTTTTATGCATGCAGGCAACGGCTTACTTATTAAGTCGCATGGTGCCCAAAGAAAATCGCTCTTTGGTATGGCTTGGAATAAACATTTTCCCCCTTCTCGCGTTTGCCGGAGTATTTGCTATCCCGGATGGACCACTTGTTTTTTTTAGTGCTCTGTGGCTGTGGCAACTTCAGCGGTCATTGAAAAACGACAATTATCAAAATGCATGCGCACTTGGTTTAATCACAGCTCTACTATTTTATAGTAAATATCACGGTGTTCTTTTTATAGCAGGAACACTGCTCGCGCTACCACAGTTGTTCTTGCGCCCCACTCTTTGGGTAGCCGCCTTAGTTGGGCTCGTTGTTTTTTCACCTCATATTTGGTGGCAATGGACTCACGAGTTTGCGACTTTCCGATATCATTTTCTCGAGCGTCCAGGCGTCGCCTTTGGTTTAAAACAACCAGTGTATTACCTAATTATTCAGCTGTTTCTTCCTGGATTATTATTGGCGCCACTTATTTGGAAGCAGTTTTATTCACAACGTCCTAATAATCAATTTGAACGCGCCCTTAAGTGGATAACTTGGTTTGTAGTAATTTTCTTTTTTATTTCAACCTTCAACAAGAAACTTGAAGCCAATTGGACGGTGGCGGCAGGAATTCCCTTGCTGCTATTTATTTCCATGGGAGATTTTTTAAAGCAGAAACAAAAATGGGTTACGCGCCTAGGTCTCGTAAGCATGCTGCTAGTTTTTGGTTCAAAAATTATCATGGTACTTCCACCTTCGTGGCATGCCATCGAAAGAGGACATGAGCTCCATGGTTGGAAAAAATGGTCTGATACCATTGATCAACAAACACAGGGCTGTAGATTAGCAGCAAACTCTTATCAAATAGCTTCAAAGCTCAGCTTCTATCTACAAAAAGAAGTTCCATCACTCAATGTGAAGTCCCGACTAAATCAGTTTGAATATTGGGACTGGGAGAAGGAATGGAATAAAAATGACGACATTTGTTGGGTGAAGCAGCAGCGAAAACCCGGGGCCAATTCAATAAATGGCCCAGATGGGAAAAATTTGGTTTTAGTGAAAGGGCGCAACCTAGCTGATATAATAAGCCATAAGAAAAGAGAGCTATGAAACTTAAGTTACGCCTCACTGATACATATCAACGCGTTCTGATACTTTGTATTCTACAAGGTTTTTGCGCAGTAATGGGTTTTATGGGTGAATCACTGGCGGGTCGATTTGTTCTTAATTTAACTTTCCTTGCCCAGTTTGCCTTATTGATAGCAACGCTCAATTTTCATATGAGAGCATTGCGAAATTTGCTGAATACTTTTTGGAGTATCACAATTATTTTGCTGCTCTTCTACGTAATAGCCCTAACGAGAAATGCCCTCATTTTACAAAATCCAACGACTGCCATGTGGTATCTTTCGGCTGTCGTGTTGCTAGCTCTTGGAGCATGGCAAATTTCTTCACCACTTTATTACCCAATGGTTCAGTGGTGGGAATATGACTTTAGGTTTCGACCAGATATTCGAATCTGGGTAGAAGATGGAGATACGGGACACAGAGCAAGGTTAACCGATCTTCGTCGTAATGCTGGTTGCGTGGTAATGTTTCATGCTGTTCCAGAGGGGTCTTCGATTAAGGTTACCACCGATGTTATGACTCAAAGATTTGCGATTCGAGCAGAAATCGTTAGTCGCAAAGAACCGATTTTAGGGCGCGCATTTATTTATGGCGTACGCTTTGATACAGAAGACCTAGAGCAACGCCAACGACTTAAGTTGTTGACGAACTATTGGCATGAAACAAAAAAAATCAAAACAAGATCTAAGTTTGACTCCCTCAAGTGATCCCATGCGAGAGCATCTCTGGTTTATGCAATTGGCACTCGAAGAGGCCAGTAATGCTTGGAAGATTCAAGAAGTACCCATCGGAGCCGTGCTGATAGGCCCAACAGGAGAAATTCTTGCTAAGTCTCATAACATTAAAGAGGCTACGAATAATCCTTGCGGCCACGCTGAAGTGTTAGCAATACAGGAAGCTTGCAAAAAAATATCTGATTGGAGACTTAATCAATGCCGTCTCTATGTTACGCTTGAACCATGTCCAATGTGCTTGGCCGCCATAGGGCAAGCGAGATTGCAGCAGGTAATTTTTGGTGCCTATGATCCCAAGGGTGGCGCTCTAAGTTTGGGTTACCCACTTCACAAAGATAAGCGCCTAAACCATCGGTTTTCAGTGCTGGGCGGTGTTATGCACTATGAGTGCTCAAAGCTTCTCTCGCAATTTTTTAAAGAGCGTCGACCATCTCACAATCCATAGACTTCTAAGCAGTCGCCATGTTAGAAAACTCTTCGTTTCTTTTGCGGAGTTGTGTCCGAGTGGTTGAAGGAGCACGCTTGGAAAGCGTGTAACGGTCAAAAGCCGTTCAAGAGTTCAAATCTCTTCAACTCCGCCATTTAACCTTTTTGCCCAACTTATCAACATCTTAAAGTAATACTAATTATAAACGGTTCCATTTCGGTTCAATGCTAAGTTTAAAACAGCACCATTTTCGACTGAATTCAATTTTCCGACACCGAACTCAATGACTTGAGATTGAGCCTTGAGAAAGTCCGAGTTAACTGAGGCATAAAACTTTTGAGTGATAGTGACTGATTTATGACCCAATATTCGACTCAGTGCTAAGATATTCCCTCCGTTAATACAAAAGTGAGAGGCATAGGTAGTTCTGAGGTCGTGAAGTCTGATTCTTTTAACACCGGCAAGCTTAACAGCTCTCGCAAATTCTCTGTCGGTTATATGTTCGTAAGGCAATGGCCTATTCTTGATACCAGTAAAGACATAGGAAGGATGCTTGCGATTATTCCAAAGCAATTCTAGAGCTTCCCTGCACGTTTTATTGATAGGAATAACCCTACTCTCTCTGCCTTTGGTTGTTTCTTTTAAGCCCGCCCTATCTCGTGTCCGTTTAATAGTAATAAG
>JBIKNE010000010.1:0-12662 GCA_044358855.1 Bacteriovoracaceae bacterium
GCCAGCTAACGTTCCACATCCAGACCCAAGGCTTCCGTGCCTGGATGCTTTACACACTCCAAATCCCGTACCAAAATACTCGTAAATGATATCAAGAACTTCCCCCAGCCTAGTGACAAAATGCGCCAGTGAGCGGGGCCAAATCAGCATCTTTTTTGCCTCCAGTTTGATCGTTTTGATTTCGATCATCGCTTTCGTGATCAATATCGGTCTCTTCGTAAAAGCCAAGATCAATTTGCAAAATGCCACCGATGCTTCAGCGTATGCTGGTGCAGCTGTGCAAGCACGCATGCTCACTCGAATTGGTTATATGAATTGGGAAATGCGCAACGTCTACAAAGAGTGGATGTTCAAATACTACGTTCTAGGAAATCTCAACATCGACGAAGTCGAGAATCCTGATATCGCCGGAGATAACATAAATTTTGCCATGCGACCCGATCCTAATCTTAGTGTCGCTCAAGGTGGTACAGATATTTATAATTTTCCTTCTGTATGTCTTCACTATGCGGGCGTTCCCACTAACGTTTGTCGTCGCTACGCTGTTCCTGGTATTCCGCGCTTTGAACCCACAAACCTGGTGGGAATTGATGAGACCACTTCTTCGTTTATTGATGCCATCGTAAAAGAAAAATCCAGTGACTGCTCAAAACGCACGCAGCTGAATTACAACGTTACAAATATGTGGGCCTACAACTTGAATGATGGCACGACTTCAAGCTCAACTGCCTTTGCTGATGCCCCACAAATTGCCGCCGATCGAGTGGGTGCTTGGCCCAAGGCTGTAGAACTCGCCATTCGTACACGATCACTTGAATATGCTATGAATCGTGCTCCCATTTCAGAGGGTGTTTGTAACCCAAACACGGGGCAAGGCTCTCCGGGCTGTAGAAGTGTTAAAGATTTTGAGTCGCAACAGCACTATGGCAATGAACGAATTATCAAAGCCTATTATTCAGGCATGAGAAATTTGGGTAGTGATCGCGACAATGAAATGCGTGCGAGCTACACCATGTTTGAGCTTCCGCCCACTCAAGTTGAAATTCCTTCTGAAAATTCGCTCAGTGCACTCTTAATGAGTCCGGATGCTCGTAATGCCGGTAAATGGTTTGTTGATCTGCAATTGCACCTAGTCAACTATGCTACTTTTTTCACAGCACTCATCGCACGCGATGACAGTCTTAGTGTTTCTGGACAGACGGTTAAAGCAGAAGGTGCTTGTGATGTTTCAAAGATTGCTATTCCGGTACCAGGCTATCCCTTAGGTTTTATAAAAAACCCAGACGTCCTCACCTACTACGCTGTACGTGGAGAAGCAAAATTCCAAGGGCTCTTTAATCCCTTCTCAGGTCCGGTCAAACTCACTGCCTGGGCCGCCGCTAAACCGATGGGCGGAAGAATTGGCCCAGCACTGTTTCGTCAGAGTACAGAAAACACCATTGCTTCACGAACAACAGCTAACAAGAAACGTTCAACTGCTTATTTGAGTGGTCTCAACCTCACAGATGTCCCCAGAAAAGGTGGCGGTGGAACTGTACCGCTAGGTCAATATGCTCCTGGCATGCCTATTCCTATTAATATGAGTGCTACCCAAGAAGGCAGATTTTGGATCAGTGATGCTGGTGATGATGTCGGCGGCTGGATCGGTGGGCCAAGCATTGTCTTTGGAATTCCTAATTTGGTTTATGATTTTGATTTAGATGCGACTGAATCAGGTGAAGTGACCTATCAATCAGGTAGTCAGGACACCAATGTCATCACGCCCGCAGCAGTTGGAAGCGAAGACAACTATTCCAAAGGGCTTTATAAAACCAGTCAGTTCAAAAAGTTTAAAGAGAATCTCGTAGGCACTGACGATCCAGTTGCTATTGCAACTTCTCTCACAAAAGTGCGTGCTCCAACTCGCTATGAAGCGGCCAATTACACGGTTCCAGTGCCATCAGAACTCAGTGTGAACGAAGACATTGACGGCGGCACGATGGATACTTTTGGGTTCGTGACTGGTGCAAATGAGGATGACCGGCGTTTTGCGCAAATATATGCGCCTCTTTATGGTGCGCAAGAAGATGCCATGTACAAGAATGCACCCGATGTAGTTAATGCGATTCACACCTTCATGCAGCAGCAATCCCAGGCGATGACGAAATACCGCAACTCCATGAATCAGGTGGCGAAGCGAATTTTTCTAGATGACCCCGAGAAATATCGAGACGCAGCTGAGCGCATATCAAATTTTGATTTTGCTCAAGATGCCAACTCAAGCAATCCGCTTAACTGTAGAAGTATTACGGGATCGTTCTTGTGGTTTTATTTCAACGGAGAGGGCAGTCTTGCAGTCAGTAATACCGATGGACTTTGCCCGACCAGTTTCAAAACAAGTATTGAAACTTATTTCACGACTCTAAGTGATAAGTTTAACCCCACTTCACACCTTATTGAATACTCCTACAAAGATGGCGATATGCCCGGATTAGAAAAGTTTTCGCAACTTTTAACTGGTTATATGCCGGGGCCTTTGCGAGGCGCAGACCAGCGAGGGATTTTCAACACTCCATTTGGCGGCGCCACCGGCTCTGAAACTATGAGACGGACAGGATATTCAACTAAACTTGTGACAGTAAAATCGCTGACTGGTTCAGGCAACTATGGCCTCGGAGCTGCAGTAGGCTTTGCTATCTATTCAGAGGGTAACCCCACGACGCTCCAGGAAGACGTAAAACAGAATGCTTTACGCAACGCTTTGAATCTGACCCTAAGCGGCGTCCCTGCAACTATCAATCACTGATGCTTGCCCAACAAATTCGCGGCTTTTATACTAGATAAAGTTTTCCTCCCCCTTCAGCAAAGGATCATTTGTGGCCGCTAAAAAAGTAAAAAAAGCTCCTGCAAAAAAAGCAGCAAAAAAACCAGCCAAGAAAGTCGCTGCTAAGAAGCCAGCGAAAAAAGTCGCTGCTAAGAAGCCAGCGAAAAAAGTCGCTGCTAAGAAGCCAGTGAAAAAAGTCGCTGCTAAGAAGCCAGAGAAAAAAGCTGCTGCTCCTGCTAAGAAAGTTGCTCCAAAAGCAACTGCTAAAGATAACAAAAAAGCCAAGGTCGTAGTTCTTCCTGCTGTTGTACCTGCAACTCCTGCTCATGCGAAAACGGCTGCCTTTGACGAAGACTATAATTCGGATGGCGCTGATGAATTTGATGCTGATTTCGATGACGAAGAAGAAACGGAAGTTCCTGCTAAGCCAGCAGCTGACGAGCCAGCCGAAGAAGAGGAAGAAGAAGGATCATACGGCTACGGTTGGGGTTATGAAGAAGGCCTTGATAATCCAGAAGAGGCTGAGGAAGAAGACGAAATCTTTGATGAAGATGAGGAGTACGTTAAGGGCCCCAAAAAGCCTGAAACTGAAGAAGAAGACGATTAGTCAATCCAACATTGAAAACTTAGAAGTGGCCCGTTTGGGCCACTTCTTTTTTGAGGCCATATGAAAAAACTAGCTCTCTATTATTATGATGAATGCCCTTACTGCCAGATTGTTATCAGTGCCTTAAGAGAGACGAAGCTCACTGAACATGTCACAATGAATAATATCAGAAAGGTCGCTGCTCATCGTGAAAAGCTCATGAATGATACGGGTAGATCAACCGTGCCATGCCTCTATATCGATGACAAACCAATGTTTGAAAGTCGTGATATTGCACGTTGGCTTCATGACTATGCAAAAACGTTGAAGTAAGGAGTCACTAGTGGAAATTCGAGATCCCGTTCATGGCTCAATTGCTATCCACGATGCAGAGATTTCCATTATCGATCATCCGTTCTTTCAGCGCTTAAGAAATATTAAACAGCTCGGCTTTTCGGAATTTGTTTTTCCGGGCGCCACTCACACTCGCTATTTACACTCAATTGGTGTGATGAATGTGGGCACGCTGGTCTTTAATGCTCTCTTCAAAGACAAACTCTACGACGAGGAAGTTTTGCGCTTACGTCAAACTCTTCGTCTTGGCTGTCTTCTCCATGACATTGGCCACGCTCCTCTCTCACACGCCACCGAGAGTGTCATGCCGATGGTGGCAGATCTGAAACTTCCTAAACGCTTTGATGCAGGCAAAGCTCGCCAGGCCTCCCACGAAGACTACACTCTCAAAAGTATTGTGGACTCCAGCTTCACCCGTTCTTTCAAAGCTGTCCGGGCCGAATTTGGCGTCACCCCTGAAGCTGTTGCTGAGTTAGTCTTGGGTGAAACCAGTGATCCTGCTTATTTTAAAATTGGCGGCGTCGATTACTTTCCCTTGCTTCATCAATTAGTTTCTTCTGAGATGGACTGTGATCGCATGGACTATCTTTTGCGTGACAGTTACTTCTGCGGCGTGAGCTATGGAAAGTTTGATCTCGACTGGATTATTGATAATCTCAAATCTTGTGAAGAAAATGGTCGCTCTTACTTAGGCATTAGCGAACGTGCCGTCTCTATGATTTCCTCTTGAGCCGCTTCCATATGTTCATGATGGTGTACTTCCACTATCGTGCCGTCTGCCTTGAACAAATGCTCATGCGCTACTTCAAAGCCTCAGGCACAACTGAATACGCGATTCCTGCCGACATCGAAGCCTACCTCGATCATGACGACCCTCATCTTTGGAAAATTCTTCGTAAGAGCCAAGACCCATGGGCCAAACGAGTCGTCAGAAATCATATTCCTCGCAAAGTGATGGAGACGTTTGGGCCAGATGGTGAAGACCGTATGGCACAACTTGAGACATTCCTGAAGTCGGCAAATATCGATTACATCAAGTGCTCATCTAAAGGTCGACTTTCGAAATACTACGCCGATTCAGCACCACCCAATACTTATCCGATGAAAGTTTTGCGTGAAGCCCCTCTCGCCGGCGATAGAAGACATATAAACGTAAACCAAGCCACCGATCTGTTTGAGAAATATTCGAAGAGCCATGCAGTCACTCGTCTCCATCTCGACTACGATGAACTCTCTGCCAATCAGCAGAAGGCCATCCTCGATATCGTGAGGACCTAGCGTGCAAAAGATATTCCTCTACTTCACTCTAGTCATTTTCTACTTGGGGTTGTCGAAAACGCTTTCGCCAACTGAGTTAGGAATGGACTACGTGCCGAATGAGAGAGGTCTATCTAAGATCATTCCCGGTCAAAACGTGACCGTCATTCTGACCGATACGCATGCCACCGGCTTTGTGATTAAAACTTATTATCAAAAGTATCGCTTAGTTTACGGTTTTCAAGGCGTAGAAGAAATGATCGTACGTACGTCTCGAGATTTCGCTCTTAAGAATCGCCAAAACATCGGCATGTCACTCTTCAGGCGACAAGACGGTGCCGAAGAAAGTCTCCCAATGCCACCCGGTGTAACCTATGTCGGCCACAGAGGATTTGGAGAATGGCGTCCAGATCGAAAAGGTGTGATGCGCTGGAGATTTTATCGCGCTTACAAAAACCTCCCTCGGTACTTAGGCTGGGGACGCTGGCGTCCTGATGTCACTTTTCAAGAGGACTACATCAGTTTCCGTGAAAGAAAAAAACCATTCTATGGCCGTGACCAAGAGTTTGGCTCAGATGGAAAAATCACAAAAAAGAATTTTCCCAACTTCTTTAAACCTGAGCGCCAGAAGAAGGTTGATCTCAAAAGCTTGTTAGTTCGCTACCTGAAAGAGAACTTCTAAGAGAGAAAGGCAATTGTATGAATGAAATATTTGATCGACTCCTCATTCGCATCATCTTGGTGGGCATCGTGTGCTGCATGCTCTTTATTTATAAATACGCCCACGTGCTTTTTTATCCCAGCATGAAACAGCAAATGACCAAACGATTTTATCCCGCGCAAAATCCTGCCGACACTCTCCACATGTTCTCGCGCTTGATCGGCTTCGCGGTCATCCTGAGTTCACTCGGCTTTGATGAGAGTCATGGTCTATTCTTAAGTATTTTCCATTTCCTCGTCTGGGGAACACTCACTTGTGGACTCTATCTCATCTCACTCTTTATCATCGAAAGCATCGTGCTTTATAACTTCGAATATAAAGACGAGATCTTAAAACGTCAGAACCTCAGTTATGCGACAGTTTGTTTTTCCCATGCACTGGCAGTTGCTTATGTAACTCGGGCGGTGGTCGATCAATCAGAGAACTCTCTAGTCATTCTATTTGTCCTCTGGCTTCTGTCGATGGTGTTCCTGGGCTTTGGTTCTCGTTACTACAGTCTTTTAACAAAATTGAATTTTGATCGCTTGATCACCCAACAAAAACCCACCATCGCTCTATCTTATATGGGTTTTACGATTGGACTTGGGTGGTTAGTTGGAGAGAGCTTCACGCAGGAGCACTACGACATCACCATGTACTGTGTTCAGGTACTGCTTAAAATGCTCTTGGCACTGATTATCTACCCACTCTTTAAGCGTGGACTTGAGTACGTCTTCAAAACCCGCACTTACGCTGCTGGGCCTGATTCGGCTCCCCAGGACGTCGATGTTCAGAACTGGGGCTATGGGTTTTACGAATGTGCTCTCTTTATCGCGTCAGCAATCCTGACTTCGATGATCGTGAATCACATCCAATTCGGCACGATTTACCCCTTCTTCTAAGCCACTCTCTAGAAGGGGTAAAATAGAGCTTGGGACAGGAGGTCCCGAGCATGGGAATTCGCGAAAAGATTCAAAGCAACGTTTTTCATCTCATCAATCTTTTGACTGGTCGCCTAGCCGCCCTTGAACGTCGTGTGATGAGATTACAAGAAGAAGTTGATCGCCAACTCGCCATCCAACGTAGTCACATGGTGCGCATCAAAAATCGCGAAGAAATTAGCGATGACTTTATTTTACGCGGAAAAAGCTATAACGATCTCTCCCCTGAAAAAGCCTGGAAGTTATTCCAACAAAAAGATTTTGATTTTGTTTTCTTAGATGTCTCTTATAGTGACTTTGCGCCTGAGGGACAGCGCCCAAGTGTGACGATTCACATTCCCCTGGAAGAACTCGAACGCCGCTGGGATGAAATTCCGAATCACTCTACCCCTATATTCATCATCTCAGAAGATGGCCTGCGTTCCGTTTTGGCGTGCGACTATCTTGCTACTAAGGGCTACTTTAATTGCAATAATGTGTCTGGTGGTTGGAAATTCTGGCCAGGGCATCGTTTAGTCGATGTATCTAAACGTGAGGCAAGCGCTTAGATCAGCGTGCCTTTCTTCTGGCTGCTGATTAATTCTTTGTGTAAATTCTCAAGCATCAACTCCACTCGATCCAGCTCGACTTCGCCTAGCTTGCGTGAGTAATGAAGCTCGATATCGTTAATAACCTGCAAAAGATTGATTTTAAATTTCTCGCCATAATCAGTGAGTTTCACCAACTGCTCGCGCTTATCCACATCAGAGTTGTGACGTTTAACGTAACCGCGTCTTTCAAGCTCATTTAAGTGACTGGTCATAGTCTGCTTTTTGAGACCGCAGGCCTTACCAATTAATTTAATCGAGGGTGAATCGTGTTCGCTCAAGAACATGAGGATCTCTAAAAACGACGCTCTCAAATCGGTGAAACCTCTACCTTGGAGTTCATGAATGAGCTCTACGCTGTAGAGGCGATAGATCTGTTTAACTAAACTTCCGATGTGGGCTATTCGTCTCATATAGTATGAAGATCATACTATGCGACCCTATTGATTACAACTGTAACTTATTGAGGACTCTGGTGATCTCTTCAGGCAACGGCTTCTGAACCTGCGCCTTACTCACTTCGCTGCTAGATGCCTGAAATTCCTCAACTCCTTCAACCCACAGATCCCATTTCACGCGCTCTTTAAGACTCACGGGAGCTTCTGCCAAAGCGGCTGATGAAAGTGACATGGTCAAAAGAATGAAAGCAAATAAGCGCATGTAAGTCTCCTCGTAGACCAAGGATAAGGGATAACCCCACTTGCGTGGGGCTAGCGTGTAAAACTTATCAGGGGGAAGTGTTGAATGAAACTCACAAGTAAGTAATGGGAAGCACTTGTGAGTTTGATAAATTAGTTAAAGAAATTTCGACTATTACTAATCGCTGTGACCATTCCAATACACACACCATAAGTGAGCATCGCGGATCCGCCATAACTCATCATGGGTAAGGGAATACCCACAATCGGCATGAGGCCTGAGACCATGCTCATATTAATAAAAGTGTGCCAGAAGAAGATCGCCATGATTCCTATGACCAGCACAGAATCGTAAAAACGCTGAACTGAAGTGGCCAACCAGATTAAACGAGACATGAGAATCAAATATAAAAGTATAAGAAAAACTGAACCAATAAAGCCATGTTCCTCGTTGAAAATCGCAAAGACGAAGTCAGTATGGTTTTCTGGAAGGTACTGCAAAGAAGCCTGGGAAGAGTTTTTAAACCCTTTACCAAATAATCGACCAGAACCAATGGCGATCTCAGATTGAATGGCGTTGTACCCAGACCCCTTGGCATCGGCATAGGGATCAATAAAAGTATGAATACGCTTACGTTGATATTCACGTAATCCAAAGTTATACATCAGGACGCCGCCGACGATAGCAACAAGACTTAATGAAATAATTGTCTTCCACTTAAGGCGTTTGTAGAAAATCACTAAAGAGAAAATTAAAAGCAGAAGCATTCCTGTGCCTAAGTCAGGCTGAAGAATAACCATGACGGCCGGAACACCTGCAATCAGTCCTGGAACTGGAAGGTCTATGAGTGAAAGTTCTTTCTCTGGAGAAACACGAGAAAAATAACGGGCCAGTGCCATCGCAAGCCCCAACTTCATAAACTCAGATGGCTGCATGCGAATAGGACCCAGGTTCAACCAACGTTGCGCTCCCATCCCTACGTCACCCATGACCATCACCAAAATCAACAAGAAGAAGGTTACTCCGTAGGCGAAATAAGAAACGCGCTCAAATGTTTTAGGATTGAAAACAATACTGACGACGATCGCTACAACCGTCGCTAATAACCACCAGATTATTTGTGAACGATAGAGATCACCTAAACCTTCATGGGTTTGTGAGTGGGTCGCCGAATACAGGTTCAGCACTCCAATTAAAAATATGGCAAAGAAACTGCCAATAAAACTGAAATCGTAGCGCTTAAGATATTGCAGGATGGTTTGATACATTATTCTTCCTCTCCTGCATTGGCTTCAGCTTTAACAGAATGCGCTCTCTGAGAATGCATTTCCTTCTCTTTCTCGAGATTCTTTAAGTAAGCCGCCGGATGATATTTTTGCATATAAACAGAAACAACCGCTTCGACGACTGGAGTTGCCGCAGAAGAACCGTGACAACCGTGCTCCACCAAGGCGGCGGCGGCAATCTTAGGATTATCATACGGAGCAAAACCAACAAACACTCCATGGTGTCGATAGTCGTAATCCATTTGTTCACACTTTTGATAAACTTTGTCGGCAGCTGCGCGGATAACTTGCGATGTTCCCGTTTTGCCTGCCATCAGAATGCCCTTAACGCGAAGTTATAAGGCAGTTCCCTTGGGATTGTTCACCACTTGGAACAGTCCCTCGCGAACAAACTTTAAGGTCTTTTCGTTCTTAAGTTTGAAATCGCTTAATAATTCCGGCGTGAACGTTTTTATCAATTCACCTTTAGGGTTATAAATATCTTTCACTACGTATGGACGATAAATTTTCCCACCGTTAGCAATCGCTCCATAGGCCTGGGCCATCTGAATAGTACTCGCTAGAACATAAGATTGCCCGATCGCACAGGAAAGCGTTTCGCCCGGCTGCCACACTTGGCCAAAACGTTTTTTCTTCCATGACTCGGTTGGAATAAGTCCGGATACTTCTCGTGGGAGAGAAATTCCCGTGCGCTTTCCAAGGCCAAACATGTTGGCGTATTTAGCGATGGTATCAATGTCCATCTTCATAGCAGCACGCTGAAAATACATATTGCAGCTTTCACGAATGGCTTTGGGCAAAGTCGTTGAACCATGTCCCTCTTTCTTCCAGCAGTGATAAACCTTGCGTCCAAAGCGCATGTTACCAGAACAGAACACTTCTGTGTGCTCATCTAAAACGCCTTCCTCAAATCCAGCAATGCCGGTCAATGCTTTAAAAGTCGAACCAGGTGAATAGTGCTCTTGAATATTGCGATCACGAAGTGGATTGTTTTTATTTTCCGTGAGACTGCGCCAGTACTCAGACGTGAGACCTCGTGAGAACTGCGATGGATCGAAAGCTGGACGAGAGACCATCGCTAAAACTTCACCTGACTCAACATCAATCGCAATGATACTGCCCACCTTACCTTCAAGGGCAGCATAACCTGCCATCTGCATGTCACGATCAATCGTCAGTTTGACGTTCATGCCCTGCAAGGGCTTCTCATCTTCAATACCCTTAAACAAGTTATCCGTATTTATATAGCGCTTACGACGACCACGGGCATCCACTTCAACAAACTCATGGCCGTTGTTGCCACGTAAATATTTATCAAGTTGCTCTTCAATACCGAACTGACCGATGAAATCACCCAAGCGGTAATCCATGGCATCGCGCTTTCTAAATCTTGGTAACTGCTGCTGGCTGATTTCTGAAATGTAGCCCAGCAAATGAGCGCCGACATCTTTGTCTTTATATTCTCGAGAAATAAATGTCTCAACACTCACACCAGGCAACTCAGCGTTAAGACTTTCAATTTGCGCGAGCTCTTCGAAATTAATATTTTTCTTAATAGTGATCGGACGATAAGTCGCTTGATTGGAATTCTTCTTTAAAACTTTATCAATGGTGCCTTCTTCAAGGCTTAAAATTTTATGTAAACGCTTAAGGGTCTCTTCCTTATCAAGCAAATACTGTGGAGTCAGGATGGCGTCGTAGCGAGGGATGTTATCAACTAACAGCTGATCATCTCGACTATGAATCATTCCACGTGGGGCCCAGACGACTTCTTTACGTAGACGATTCTGAATAGAAAATTGATGAAGCTGTTCGCCTTTATAGACTTGTAAATACCATAAGCGGGCCAGGAGAAGGCCAAAGCAGGCGAAGATGATATTGGTAATCATCCCCGCGCGGGTTTTATGGACTTTAACGAGTTCTTCTTCGCCAAACATGCACTAGATTTCCACGCCGGAGCGACCGACTTCGTTCTCAACAGCCCAAACCTTATCCAATAGTTTGAACAAGAAGGGAGAGAGGATAGATAATAAAAAGGTACTTGGAATCGCATTCCAGAACAAAAGACTGAATTGATCGAAACTTCCGAGCTTAAGACAAATAATTGAAACCGTCGCTAGATACCAGACGATCTGAAACAGTTGAACGGTGATAATCGTTGCGATAGCACTTGAGAACTGCAGAATTTCTTTCATGTAGCTGGCGATCAATGAAACAAAAATTCCCACCAACGTACCAAGTGCCCAACCTTCCATCGAGAAAGCTGAATGTACCAATTGCAACATGACAACAAACCACGGCAAAAGTGGTGTGGTTAATTTAAGTGCCATGAAGAGAATGATCACAACGTTGAAAGCCAATCGATAATCACGCCAGCCGATCGCCGGTAAGAATGCCGAAGTGGCGATTTCAAGTGCGACGAGAATGCCTAAAGTGACAAGTGTCGAAAGAATAAGTCTGGATAGACGCGGTTGCATACTTACTTCCCTTTCGCTTGTTCAGTGGTGGTGGTTGGAACCAGCAGTGCGGTGACTTGAGGACGTGGAAGAATGACAATCACTTCTTCCAATTTTCTAAAATCAACCGACGGTGTGATTTCTACTCCCAGAGTCATGCCTGAAGTTTCACGATCAATATCTGTGATCATGCCGACCTTAATGCCTTTGGGATAAATTCCACCCACACCGGCCGTCATGAGTTTATCGCCCACTTCAATCGGTTCAGTACGTGAAACATATTTCAAAGCACAGCGGTAATTAAAGACACCTTCCACAATACCGTGAGTACGCGTGCGCTCACTGATGGCATCAACTCGGTTGTTGGGATCTAGGATGGTGAGAACGTCAGCGTAATTAGGGCCCACGCGATAGATATAACCAACTAACCCCATATGAGTGATAACGGGTGACATCAATTTAATTCCGTCATTACCACCACGATTCAAACGTAAAACTTTAAACTGGTTCGCTGAATCCCAACCAATCACTTGCGCCAAGATTTTTTCTTGGCCGATATCTTCTGAGTAATTCAACATTTGCTTTAAACGGAAATTTTCACGACGAATTTCTTCCATCTGAAAAAGATCGTCTTCTAGGCGTTCAATCTTCTTTCGAAGATAAACGTTTTCTTTGCTCGTATTCACAATACGAACATAGTTATCAACTAGATTGCTTAACTCCTGACGTGAGTTTGATAAACCCTTCTGCACAGGAGCGACAACCTCAACTACGAGTTGCTGGAAAAGCGTCATCTCTTCTAAGTCGAAGCGCTTTTGTGAAAGACCATAAACGGCCAATCCCAACACCAGTAGGTTGTTGATGATTTTAACTTTGGAAGACTCAGAAACTATCCGTCTCAAGAATTACCTCGGGTGAAAATGAACTACTCAAGGGTAACGCGCTCTGAGTCGCCTTGCCAATGATGGAATCTCCTTTGACCACATAAGGTTCGTGCCGTTAGAATGTGTGGGTTCGTAACCCTTAGGAGAAGTCATGAAAAACTCTTTTGTG
>JBIKNE010000334.1:0-3440 GCA_044358855.1 Bacteriovoracaceae bacterium
GTGAACAGACCTACATCAAGATTGCCACGGCCGCTTTGCTCCATGACATGACATTGCCTCGCTTGGACCAAGATGAAGAAGTCTGGCTGATGAGTGCCAGTGGCGAGAAACTGCGCGAGGGGATGGAGCAAGAGATGAAGGCCTTCTTGCAACATCCGATCGATGGGGCGCAAATGATTCGTCGACACAAATCAATCCCACCCGACACTGATAAAATCCTACTCGAGCATCACGAGCTCCCCGACGGCACAGGATTTCCACGCTCACTGACAGCGACCCAGATTAGTCCACTGGGCTCTGTGTTTATTCTCTCTCACGCCATGGCTACCATTTTACTTCACGAACAAAATCCTAAGGACTGGTCACTTAGATTGATAAAAGACAGACTTGGTGAGGATCGCTGGACTGCGGGACACTTTAAGAAGGCCTGGCAAGCTATGGAGAAAACAGAATTCTTTGCATAAGTTTGTCGGGGCAAAGAAGGCATTTGTCAGAAAAACAATGCTTCCCGGATGGCACAAGATTTCTTTAGAATCATAAGAAGTTCTAAGAAAAGAAAGATCAAGGATGATTGCACCTGAGAAGGATTTCAGGGTCGCTCTCAGAGCCAAAGAAGCGCCTGTGCAGGGCGCTTTTTTTTTGGTTCAAAACAGTATTAAGGTGCTGTTAATAGGTAATAATGCGGTGCACGATAATAAAGATTATCGTGCAAAAGGGCTACTTTTATCACATTTAGGGGGCAAAATCCCGCGCATACTGTGGCCTTGATTCCGCACCGTATGGAATGGTCTTAATTTCGATTTTAAGCGGTTCCTGGGGGTTCCCCAGTATTTTCAAGCGTTCTGCCAAAGGTGGCATTTCCGGGCCAAATTCATCACTGTTTTCTACTTGGATTCCTAGCTTCGTTAGCTCTGCGGTAAGCCACTCAGCGATGGTACTTTTACCTTCAGCTTTACCGGCGAATATTTTGATAATCATACAAGGCCCTTCCTGTGCTTATGTCTTAACCATAAGTCGACAGGAAGGGCCATGAATTGTCGGGAAAGTCTAAGCAGCTTTAGTGGCCGACAAGGCCTGATCGATTAAATCATTAACCACAGTTTCTGGCAGACCATCATACGAGGCTGCCTTGAGAATGATCTGTAACTTGGCGTTGAGTTTACCAATATTCAGTCGTGTTCGATGGTCAGATTCAGATTCAAGAACCGCTTCGTGAATCAGATCTCGATACTGACTCACAAGACTTTCTTGAAATTGTTCAGTCGCATTAGTACGCAAAATTCCTCCTCGATATTGGTGGGTCTAGGAAGTTTACTGCCGGAAAAGTTTCGGCCATAAGAAAAGTTGATAAAAATGCTACCCCTCAACGTTTTCAGTGGGGTAGCTTGAGATTAAAAAAATTTACTCCACCATTTATCAATACAAACTAGTTAATTGACCATGAACATTGGCACCCGCACTTATCCTCCCCTACAATAAAATTTAACAAGGATAATTAAAATGTCAGTACTTAGACCCTCGCTTCAATCCCTCTACGAAATGGGACTTAAGACCATGCCGGGCAAAGGACAAGAGGTTCTATTGGCCCTCACGGCGATCCTGGCACAAGGCCACGTGCTGATAGAAGACGTTCCCGGTATGGGCAAAACCACGTTGGTGAGATTTTTAGGGCAAGCACTTGGACTGCATTTAAAACGTGTGCAGTTCACTAACGATCTTTTGCCGGCCGATATCTTGGGCGTGTCGGTTTATCGACCTGAAACACGAGAATTCCATTTTCGTCCGGGTCCAGTTTTTACAACTTTGCTCCTAGCAGACGAACTCAACCGCGCTCCACCTAAAACTCAATCGGCCCTGCTGCAAGCGATGGAAGAAAAATTCGTCAGTGTTGAGGGAATCAATCATCAACTTGATCCCTTATTTACCGTCATGGCAACTCAGAACCCACGCGGTATGTCTGGCACATTTGCACTGCCTGAATCTCAACTTGATCGCTTTCTCCTTAAATTCCCGATGGGACTACCTGGCCATGATGCCGAGAAAGCACTTTTGCAGGGACCTCCTCGCAAAGACTTTATTGATAAATTGGAAGCCATCACCAATAGCGAGGAAATTAAATCATGGCAGAGTGCCGTACAAACAATCACTGCTACAGATGCGCTGGTTGAGTATATTTTGCGTTTACTCAATGAATCTCGTCAGCGCCAAGAAACTCGTGCCTTATCTCCACGAGCGGGCATTGATATTCTCCGTGCTGCGCGTGCCTGGGCATGGATTAATAATCGTCAGCATGTTTTACCAGAGGATGTGCAATTTATTTTCCCAAGCGTGGTCGGCCATCGTTTGCCGATGCAAGAAGCTGGCTGTGCGGTGGAATATAACTTAGCGCGAGATATTCTCAGTAAAGTGGCCGTTGTTTAAAACATGCAACTCCCCCGCTGGATCCACCATCGAGTTCGCCGAAAGCCCCAAGTGTACCTGTTACCCACGACTGAAGGCTTGTGGTGGCTAGGGACTATTGGTTTACTTATGATTATGGGTTGGGGTTATACCAATAATTTGTGTCTCGCTTTGGGAATGATTTTGGCGGCGATGACTGTCGTCTTGTTAATGGAGGCCCATTTTAATTTAGAGGGCCTAAAGCTTGATAAAATAATTATCGAAGATCAATTTTTAGGTCGCTCAACACATGTTCGTTACTGGTGGAAATCCAAGAAAAAACGTGCCCGTCATAAAATTGTTTTGTCATGGGATGGCAATGGACCAGTGGGAACCGCCACAACGAGTGAGCCTGCCACGTCAGGAGAAAGCCTGACTCAATGGTATTTTCCCAAGCGGGGATTATGGCAGCACACCCATATTATTTTAAGTTCTCGCTATCCCTTAGGTCTATTTAGATCCTGGAGTTATCATCCACTGCAGATCGAAGCGTGGGTTTATCCACGACCCATTCCTGGTAGGCCCACAAAAAAAGATGGAGTCGAAGGGGTCGGTGAGGCGCGACTCGTAGAAGCCACTTCCGGTGATGAACCTGGAGATGTACGTCGTTACCAAGAAGGGGACTCCCCGACCCGTGTTGCCTGGAAAGTTATGGCGAGAGGTCTTGGAGCTCATACCAAAACTTTTTTAACTGAGACCCAAGAGATGCACGACTACCAATGGCCTTGGGGTGCAGCCGATGAAGAAGCTCGCTCAAAACTGGCCTTTGCGATTGAAGCTCATCATCTCGCTCATGAAAGTTGGGGGCTGACTGTTCATCACACGAATTTAGGTTTTCACTTTGGAAGACTTCACCATCAGCAATGCCTGCGAGCACTCACGGTGGCGACATGAGGCCGTGGCACACTTATGCCCTGATTTTGGCGGTTATTTGTTTTTTTGCGTTCGAAGAAATTACCTGGTCTAGCTATTTGGTCGTTTTGACTTGTCTTGTTTTAAGG
>JBIKNE010000011.1:0-12598 GCA_044358855.1 Bacteriovoracaceae bacterium
TTCAATCAAGCGCTTGGCCGGGTTATACGGCTGATGCTCACCTAATTCAGCTGCCACTGGTGCAGTGACAAATTGAAAAGTTAAAAGCATTGCTATTAATGTACGCATAATTCTCCCCAGACATTGCTCATCCCATTATCGGCTAAGTCTGGAGAAAACTTGACTAAGACACGCGGGGAGGTCGTTAACTAATTGAAATAAAAAAGGCACCCCGAGAGGTGCCCTTCCTAATCATAGCCTTATAAGCGAGGCAGAATTACATCATGCCGCCCATGCCGCCCATTCCACCCATGCCGCCCATACCGCCGCCCATAGATGGAGCGTCATCCTTCTTGGGAAGATCGGCGATCATTGTTTCAGTTGTGAGCATAAGACCTGCAACTGAAGCTGCGTTCTGTAGAGCAGAACGAGTGACTTTAGTTGGGTCGATAATGCCGGCCTTAACGAGGTCTTCGAATTTATCGTCACGAGCGTTGTAACCAAATGAAGGATTCTTAGATTCCTGAATTTTGTTAACAACGACTGCACCATCAACACCAGCGTTGAAAGCGATCTGGCGAAGAGGTTCTTCGATTGAACGCTTAACGATTTTGATACCAGCTGTTTGTTCTTCGTTAGCACCTTTAAGGTCAACAAGAGCAGCAGCTGCGTGAAGGAGAGCAGCGCCGCCGCCCACGATCACACCTTCTTCAACAGCAGCGCGAGTCGCATTCAAAGCGTCTTCTACGCGATCTTTCTTCTCTTTCATTTCTGCTTCAGTTGGAGCACCAACCAAGATCACCGCTACACCGCCTGACAATTTAGCCAAACGCTCTTGCAACTTCTCTTTGTCGTAGTCTGAAGTTGTTTCTGCGATTTGAGCTTTAATTGCGCCCACGCGAGCTTCAACATCTTTCTTCGCACCGTTACCATCAACGATGATGGTGTTTTCTTTGTCGATCGTGATCTTTTTGCAAGTACCAAGATCTTTCAAAGTTGCAGTCTCAAGGCTCATACCAAGCTCTTCAGAAATAACTGTACCGCCAGTCAAAACTGCAATGTCTTTCAACATTTCTTTACGACGGTCACCGAAGCCTGGAGCTTTAACAGCGGCTACATTCAATGTGCCACGAAGTTTGTTCACAACCAAAGTTGTAAGAGCTTCACCTTCAACATCTTCAGAGATGATGACGAGTGGTTTGCCTGTTTGAACAACTTTCTCAAGAGTAGGAAGAAGCTCTTTCATTGAAGAGATCTTCTTGTCAGTGATCAAGAGGTATGGATTTTCGTAAGAAGCTTCCATCTTCTCAGCGTTAGTTACGAAGTAAGGTGATACGTAGCCGCGGTCGAACTGCATACCTTCAACAATCTTGATGTCCATTTCTGAAGTCTTAGACTCTTCGATTGTGATAACGCCTTCTTTACCAACTTTCGCCATCGCTTCAGCAATCAAACGACCGATTTCTGCGTCGTTGTTAGCTGAAATTGTGCCAACTTGTTTGATCTCGTCGTTCGTTTCAACTTTTTTGCTCATCGCTTTTAGTTTCTCGATGACTTTAGCTGTTGCGAGGTCGATACCGCGCTTGAGTTCCATTGGGTTGTGACCTGCAGCTACAAGCTTCACGCCTTCACGGTAAACCGCTTGAGCAAGAACTGTGGCCGTTGTTGTGCCGTCACCCGCATCTTCGTTAGTTTTTTGAGCGACTTCTTTTACAAGTTGTGCACCCATGTTTTCGAATGCGTCTGAAAGCTCGATTTCTTTAGCAACAGAAACACCGTCTTTAGTGATCGCTGGAGCGCCAAAAGATTTTTGAATAACTACGTTGCGGCCCTTAGGACCCAAAGTAACTTTCACAGCGTTAGCAAGTGCGTTCACACCGGCCAAGATAGAGCTGCGAGCATTTTCTGAATACTTTAATTCTTTAGCTGACATATGTTTCTCCTTAAGAGGGAATTTTTAAATTATTGTAGAACGCCCAAGATCTCATCTTCTTTCATGATGAGATAATTTTCACCGCCAACCTTAACTTCTGTGCCCGAGTATTTTCCGAAAAGCACTTTGTCGCCTTTCTTAACATCAAGAGCTTTGATTGAACCGTCAGTAAGGCGGTAGCCAGTACCGACTGCAATCACTTCACCTTGTGCTGGTTTTTCTTTGTGGTTGTCCGGGATGATGATGCCACCAACAGTTTTTGTTTCTTCTTCTACGCGCTTGATGAGAACGCGATCTTGTAACGGCTTCACAGTCATGGATATTCCTCCGGTTAAAATGCGCAACGCATTAAGTAAATTGAATTATGTAGTATGCTTAATCGCAGACACAATCTAATACCGGTCTCGCTGGTGTCAAGGTTTGCTCATAGAAGAAATTTTTTGAGCTTATATAACCCCATAGAAACACGATGCATTTTTCAGTGGGTCAAAATAAGAATTAATGCGGCTCATGCATCAATGACACTCTAGTAAGTAACGGCATCGGAGAATTTAGGGTCAAAACACCACCACCAACTAAAAAACTCCGGCAATAAATTCCTTCCCATTCTCACGATTACATCTGTTTACACCCCTCAAGTCCACCCCTCGCTTTCCGAAAAGGTAACTACGATATAATGGACCTAGAGCGTAGGGCCTTCCCAAGGAAAGGGGATGCATGATCTCGATAGTTAAAAAAATGTTTCCGATCTGTCCCATGCTGATGATGCTCATCTCATGCGGAAAGAAAGTGGAAGATGGCTCAAGCACTGAAAGCCGAAGACTAGATTTGAATCTCCCCGAGACTCTTTCTATGGAATCAGAAGCGACAGGTGGTTTTAGCCGTATAGATGGAACTTATCTTGTTCCTCGCGATGGCGATGTCGAACTTCCTGTTACCATCAGCTCAACCGGTGCTACCGGCGCCTTTGAAGTCAAACTTGAATTAAATATGTTAGATGGCGAAGTCGAATTCGACTGCGTCTGGAAAGGCCAGGGAAACTCGTATCGCTTCGTCTCATGCCAAGATCCTGATGGCCGTGACCTCGGTCTTACGGCTGACAACATCAGCTCATTCACCTTCCCTATCGATCAAGGTAAGACTCTTCGCCTTCGCCTTGAAGCCGCACCCGTTAATACAATGGTCAAAGCTAAAGCGATGATGCCGGTTAGCTGGAAGTAATTGAAATTTTCATCCCTCAATTCACCCGTAAGCCCGAAGCTGAGTAAACTTTCATAGCTAAGTACTTTATTGAGGGTGCCTCAAGCTTTCTAATTTTTCATTTAATTCATTCTGGCATCCTCTCTCGTGTCTTCAATAGATTCGTGCGCCAGAATGAGACGGGTGAAATGAGGGATTACTGTATGCTATTTAATTGATGCCGGAGCACGTGTCTTGTCTGGTATTAATCCAGCTTTCGACAAAGCCGCCATCTTCTCGACTGAGCGCTGAGCTACGACTCGATCTACTACAGCTTGAAGCTCTTCTTCTTTAAGGAAGCGCTGAAGGCGATGAACCAATAACACATCCAGCGCTTTGCCAGATTCTTCTTTCACCGACATCTTAAACAAACGGGATGAATTGGACGACAGCCAACTATCGGTTACCTGACCAAAGAGATAGTCAGTGATAACCCAATCTTTTTGCATCAGAGCGATATCGATTGGAGAACTGAAACCAGAACCCTTTGAAGGATCTGCTCCTGCAGAGATAAGGAATTTTACCACTGGCAGATTCTGTTTATGAACCGCTACTTCCAGAGGCGTGACTCCAAACAAGAGATACTGGCGAGCATTAATATAAGTGGCATGACGAGTGTAACTTTTTAATTCGGCCAAATCACCGCGCTCCACTAATTGCAAATACACTCTGTTTTGCTGAACATTGGTGTAAGTCAGAAGTCCGGTTAACATGAAAAGAGAAAATCCCATGGCCAATGCACGCGGGGAAGCAGCTCGAAAGCTCACTTCGAGCATGCGGCTCACGGCCGATTGGTTCCAATCGTAGGCGACACCCAGGGCAATTTTGGTACGCACGTTTTCAATACGAGTTTCAATTTCTGGATGAGTTTTGAATGGATTCCAAGAAGGCTGGCGACGGGCCTCTTCACGGAACTTGCGCGCCACTTTGAGAAGTGCCGTTTCCATATCTTCTAAGCGAATACCAAGTTTCATCACCGCAAAGGCATCGGCTTCGTGCTCTTGACGACGATAGTTTCTGAAAAGCCATGAAACAATCATGATGTAACTTAAAACCAAAGTCACAACGAGTGAGCCACCAAAAATCACAATACTAGTGGAAGGATCATCACTAATCACCAGAGTAAGTACCATACTTAAAATAAGTGATGAGATAAGTGAAATAACTAAACCGAATACCAACAAGAATGCGTAAGTAATTCGCTTCAGAAGGTGGCCATTAGCCATGTGGCCAAGCTCATGACAAATCACCGCATCGAACTCATCTCGCGTGAGCAGATCGCGTAAACTGCGGCCAATAAACATGGTTTGATTGGAGAATCCAAACCACTTAAATCCCACAACGAAAGCGTTATTAAAATCAGGAATATCAATCCAGCGCAAACGCACGTTCTGCCAATCGATTTGCACCAAACGTTTACGAATCATCTCCAAGTGCTCTTCTTCGACGATGGCACTATTGGGAATCATCTTGAGCATGAACATAACAGAGAACACGATGGTCAATAAAGACAGCACAACGATACGACCAACGGTGAATACCAGCACTTCCATGGCATCAATGCGACCTACCGGTGAGTCGATTAACGTAGCATTGAGGAATTGAAAAATAAAAAAAGGCGCCAAAAGTGCTGCAGTCAAACGCAGATAAGAGAGCATTGATTTTATGAAGCGCTCTGGAGAAGTATCTGCAAGTCTTCTATGCCAGGGATAGAGTAAAGTGATTTGAAAAACATAGGTCGTCAAAATAGATCCCAAACCAAAAATTACAAATTGATTGGAGGTCGAGAAACTGTGTGGAATGAGTTGCGAGATACCAAGATAGGAAGCGAAATGAGCAAAATACAAGACACCAAAAGGTCGATTCACCAAACGATGAAACTCATCTAGAGAAATGCTTCGAGCATTTTCACCTTTAAAAGGTTTCAAAAGTGAGTAATGCCACCACAAAGCGAAGCTTGTATAAATCACAAAACTAACAAAGATAATGGCAAGAATAGCAGACACGAGAATCCCTCCCAGGGTCTTACTTTCTTTTCGTCAAATGGGAGTGTTAACTATAGTACTTGACCGAAGCTGGCGGATTAGAAACAAGAGCGATTGTAATGCAAGAAAACCATCGATTGATGAACCAAACCCAGGCTGTAATCGCCAATTTTGGCCCTTACCCGTACTGGAATCTTATAGTCAGTTAATCCTGTACAATTATAACCGGCCGCACCACCTGCGATGAGTTGGGTCATCCATGGAGTGAGCTTCTCACGTAAAAAATTGGCATCGTATTCGCGCATAGATTCTTTTTGGCATTCCGAGCGACAAGATTTTTGTGCTTCGGCATCATACTTACCAAAATAGCTGGTTTTGAATTCACCCACTGAATAGCTGCCGACTTTTTTGGAAACGGAAAGCGGAGCCACCGCGAAAACTTCGCACTGGCAATAATCAGCTAAAACCTGTGAACTCCAAAGAAGGAGAATAAAACCCAATATTTTCATCTATTGGTTTTATCGGTTGAGTCTGAAAGCTACTTTAACTCGTACCAATTTAGTCCAGTGCCCATGTCAACTCTTAGCGGAATTCGCAGTTTGACAGCATTTTCCATGCGGTCACGCACAATCTTCGCAATCACCTCTTCTTCTTCAGGTGGCACTTCTAAAATCAATTCATCGTGAACCTGCAGGAGAAGTTTTGATTTTAGTTTTTTGTCCAAGAGGTCTTGCTGTAAATTGACCATCGCTAACTTGATAATGTCGGCGGCGGTGCCTTGAATGGGACTGTTGATTGCAATTCGTTCGGCCATCGACTTCACTTGGCGGTTTTGCGATTTGATTTCTGGAATGAGGCGTTTACGACCAAAGAGCGTTTCAGCGTAACCAGTTTCTTCGGCTTTTTCTTTGAGGGAATCCAAATATCCTTTCACTCTCCCGAAACGCTGAAAATAGAGCTTAATATAATCACGCGCTTCATTCTGAGAAATCCGCAAAGATTGCGATAAACCAAAGGCCCCTTGGCCATACATCAAACCAAAGTTAATTGCCTTAGCACTATTACGCTGCTCTTTCGTCACTTCAGTTAGCTTAATGCCAAAAACTTCAGCAGCTGTTTGTTGGTGAATATCTTTGTCATGAGCAAACGCATCTAACATCACTGGATCTTCCGTGAAGTGAGCCAGTATGCGCAGTTCGACTTGTGAATAGTCAGCTGAAAGTAGAATTTTTCCAGGAGCAGCGACAAAGCCACGACGTAGGCGTCGTCCATTCTCAGTACGCACGGGGATATTCTGTAAATTCGGATTATCAGATGACAGGCGTCCCGTCGCCGCATTGCCTGGACGAAAGTGCGTGTGTAAGCGGCCATCACTCGCTACCAAGCGAGGGAGAACTTTTACATACGTTGAATTCAATTTTTCGAGTTCGCGGTACTTAAGCAGCATCTCAGGAATTGGATTCACCTTCATGGCTGCTAATTCTTCTAATACATCGGCGTCTGTTGAGTAACCCGTCTTAGTTTTTTTAATCACTGGCAACGATTGCTCTTCAAAAAGCATCTGCGCGACCTGTTTGGGGGATTTTAAATTCACCGGATGGCCAGCAAGAGTCTCCACTTCTTTTTCAATACTCGTCGTCTGGAGGGCGAATTCTTTTTCTAGTTCATTAAAAAATTTAACATCTAGTGAGATCCCTTCTAGCTCCATGCGCGCGAGAACTTTAATCAAAGGCAGGTCAAGTTCACGATAAGGTCGATCGAGATCCTGCTCTTTTAATTTGCGAGAAAGTTCTTTTGATACCAGTTCGATCACACGGGCATGGGCGACAACAGCTTCAAGGTTTACACTTTGCTCCAGTAGATCACCCTGTCCTTCAGCTTCAATCGAAGGTAATCCTTCATTACTGTATTCACGCGAAAGTGTATCAAGATCGTGGCGACCTTCTGGTGAAAGCACAAAACATGCCTGTGCTAAATCTTCGCCATCGGTGAGCTCAAAACCAAAACGCAAAAATCTGAGCCAAATGGGTTTCAACTCCCAAGCCTGAATTCTCTTTTTGCTTAACGCCAAGGTTTTCCAAAATTCTTTTTCATCAGAGAATTTTCCAACTACAGCTGCAGATTCATGTACTAAAGCGACTGTTGTGAGAATCGCAAAAGGATCAAGTTCATCAGTAAAGATAGGATAAACACTGACACTCTCCCCCCCCTTACTTAAAAACTGCTCAAGCTCTTTGATTGAGCTAATTTCTTTCATGACCGTCGGTACTTCCGTTTTCTTTTCTACAGGCTTAACACTTGCTGTAGAGGGCAATCCTTCCACCGGACCAATCTTAGCGAGAAAGCTTCGAAAACCCAGACGATCTAGATAGGCCGCCAGTTCTGCGTCTGCTTTAAAGTTAAAGACCATATCATTGGCCTTGAGCGGAAGAGTGAGATCACACTTAATAGTAGCGAGCTCTTTAGAAATACGCGCCATTTGAGCGTGCTCTTTCAATGCACTTTGTGTTTTTTTGGCGGTCACTTCATCAGCACGTTTTAAGATTTCTTCCAGATTTCCAAATTGTTTTAAAAGCGCTGAAGCACCTTTGGGACCAATACCTGGAACACCTGGAATATTGTCTGATGAATCTCCAATGAGTGAGAGGTAATCGACAATCTGTGCTGGTGGCACACCCATCTTGTCTTCGACATCAGCTGGGCCATAGGTTTTCTCTTTCATGGTATCGAGCATCTTCACGTGCTCATTCACAAACTGCATTAGGTCTTTATCACCTGAAGCGATGAGGATTTCATCGAATTCATGTTGGTGACGAGTGATCACTGTTCCAATAATATCGTCGGCCTCAAAACCTGGCATGGCGATCGTTGGAAGATGCAATCTTTCTAGAAGTGTATCTATCAGTGCAAATTGAGGAATGAGATCTTGCGGTGGTTCAGAGCGATTCGCTTTGTACTCTGGATACAAAGCCGTACGAAAAGATGGTCCCTTAGTGTCACGCGCACAAATCACATGGGTCGGTTTCATATCAGTAATCAAACGATGAAACATCGAGAGCACGCCGTAAACAGCATTGACTGGTGTGCCATCGGGTGCCGTCAAAGGACGAATGGCAAAAAAGGCGCGGAAAATAAAATTGCTCACATCGATGATGATCAAACGACGCATGGGAGACTCCAAATTTTTTAAGGGATCATCGGCTTACGGTCTTCGAACCAAGTTTGACGTCTGACGCTCATACTTTGAGGATCGTTTCCCACAACAGTGGTATCGGCCATGACATCACCTAAACGGTGAGCCGAATCGAGCTTAAATAAAAAATACAATTCTAAAAAACTGAGTGGAATAGATAACAGAACACAAAGAATCCAGCCCCAAAACGGAACCATCGCAAGGCCGATTGGAAGTAGAAAAGGCAAGTTTCGAATGAATGATTGGCGCATACCGCAGGGGCGGCCATCTTCTAGCGATACGACGCGAAAGCCTATGATTCTTTTACCGAATGATTGCCCATCAAAAAGCGAATCTGAAATCGCTAAATATCCCAATGCGAGTGCAAGACCCCAGGGATAACCAAAAAATGCTAAAATGACGACCAGTCCTAAGTCGATACTTTTAGCGATGAGGCGTGCAATGCGGGCACGGCGTGGCCCCACAGAAAGAAGGTATTTACGATCCATGGGCCAATCATACCGGACGTATCACTTGTTTTCCAGGTGCTTGCCTTGCCGGAAACACTGTCTTCAGCTAAAGTGAAGGTGATTATACTGTGGCGCTGCAATATAGCGCCCTTTAAGGAGAACCCCATGGCTAATCTTAAAAGTGTCACCAACGATAACTTCGAACAAGAAGTCATCAATTCATCTACCCCTGTCCTAGTTGATTTCTGGGCCGAGTGGTGTGGACCATGTCGTGCTTTGGGCCCGGTACTTGAAGAAGTAGCTGCGGAAAACACCGGCAAAGTTCAAATCGTAAAAGTTAACGTGGATGAAGCTCCTGAACTGGCTAACCGTTTTGGTATTCGCGGAATTCCAACGATGATTCTCTTCAAAGGTGGCGAAGTAAAAAGCACTTTGATGGGTAACCAGCCAAAAGCTGAAATCGTTAAACAAATTAACTCTCTCGCCTAATGAATTTCATTCGTGAAGCGTACCAAGAGGCCCGTCACACCCTCGATCAATTTTTCGAGAATGAGGCGCAGATTGCTTTAGTTGAAAAAGCCATCGGGACTTTTGTTACTAGCTTCAAAAATGGTGGACACGTATTTAGCTGCGGTAATGGCGGCTCGATGTGTGACTCGCTTCATTTTGCTGAAGAACTCACTGGTCGCTATCGTAAAGATCGCAGACCTTTGCCCGCGACTGGCATTAGCGAAGCTGGCCACATTACCTGCATCGCTAATGATTTCGGTTTTGAGTATATTTTCTCTCGCTACATCGAAGCTTGGGGCGGGAAAAACGATACCCTTTTGGCGATTTCAACCAGCGGAAACTCAGCTAACGTCATCAAGGCCGTGGAAGCTGCCAAGGCCCACGGGATGAAAGTCGTGGCTCTTTTAGGTAAGGACGGCGGCAAGCTCAAATCCATGGTAGATGTCCCATTAATCATCCCTTGCGGCATAACTGACCGAATTCAGGAAGTTCATATCAAACTCATCCATATCTTTATTGAAGGGATTGAGCGGCAACTTTTCCCGGAAAACTATCGCTAAACGCCTGTAAAGTTTACTCAAATTTCGCAACGCATCATACCCTGTGTTATGAACGCCCCGTTAAATACATTTAAACGAGGTGTTCTATGCGTGGGTTTATAGCTCTGGCGTTCCTACTGTCCGCCTTTCAAGCGTTGGCAGGGGAAACATTAACAACTGTCGTCTCCGTGGTTGATTCCATGAAGAGTGGACGTATCTTGATGCTTTCAGCGGTTGATGGTCGTGTCTATAAGACTGAACCAACTGAAGGTATGAAGAAACATCTTGAAGGTTTCATCAATCGTCCCGTACGTCTGGTTTGGACTGAGCGCGGAGATGAAAGACTTGTCACTCATATCGAGGCCCTTAATCCAAATGCAGTAGCAGCTGAAGGTCTTGACCTTAATCCATTTGCTGCAAGCGCTGATCGTGATGTTCCACCAACTGATGTTGGCACATTCAAAAATGCAGAACGCATCTTTAACACTCTTAATGATGGTGATAAGTCACGCTCACAGTGTTTTAAGCGTGCCCACATCTGGGCCTGGGATATGTGGTCTAACTTTGGTGTTCAAAGCCAGAAACAATTTATCTTCTATACTCGTCGCTATATCCAACTCGAAGAATTCGATTGGTGGTTCCACGTTGCTCCTATGGTCACTGCTGACGGCGTTGATTATGTTTTTGACCGCACTTACTTTAAAAAACCAGTCACAGTAAAAGAGTGGAAAGAAAAATTCATGAAAGGCTCTATCACTTGTAGCGATATGGACAATATTGCCACTTACGATAACAACCAATGGTCTCGTCTTTGTTTCTTGATGAAGACACCAATGTGGTACTTCCGTCCTTTGGATATCCGTAACCGTGATGAGAAAGGAATTGAGAAAAATAACTGGGTATTGATGGAACTCCAAGATTCTCGCCGCGCTTTCAAAGATGGCGAAACAATCTACGAAGCTCTCGATACTGGCAAACGTACTGTGACTCACTAAGGATTAACATATGAAACACTTATTAATCGCATTGGCCTTAGTATCAACTGCAGCTCAAGCCCACACCATCACCGGCCAGATGGTTTTGAAGGGAACTGCAAAAACCAAGATCATGATTCAAGGATCTGAAGCAAAATGTAATGTGAAGATCGATGAAATTAAAAACAATCTCATCGAAGATAGCTTTGGAAATCCGGCGTACCACGTTTGGACCAAGATTGATCTGGCGAGCTCACTAAGTGCAACTACGCCTATCAATTATAAATTGGAGGTTCGTTTCACGAATATTCATAAAACGGCTGATGGTAAAATGGTGCGCGATGATTTGTATGTTGGTGAAGACGTTCCACGTGCTCGCATGGTTGTGAATGAAAAAGGCCGTATTAAACAAGTCGTTTTCCCGGTAGGGGCAGATACCATCACTTGTAATTTCTAAATTCTCCGACTGCAGTACTCACCCATCGTGTGGGTACTGCTACTTATCTCTTGGTTCCTGAGCGGGAACCGCTATAATCAAACATAAGAGCTTAATTCTTCATCCACGCCAAGGGGATAGCGATATGTCTTTTATTCAGTCGACAGTTGAGTTTATTGTTCAGGGTGGCTTCTTCATGTACGTCATCCTCGCCTGCTTCGCAGTCGGTTTTGCTTTCGTCGTAGAGAGAATGAAAAAACTCTCTTCGATGGATGTGGATGGACCTTCATTCATGAATGAACTCCAGCGCTACGTCCTCTCAAATGATATTCAAGGTGCCATTCGTGTATGCTCAGGCTCACAAGGTGCACTTCCAAAAGTCTTGAAGAGTGGTTTGAAGCGCGCCAATCAAGGCCCAGCTCAAATTCAAAACGCTATCGATGCGACAGCACTCGAAGTGATTCCAAAACTCGAACAACGCCTTCCTTACTTGCAACTCGTAGCAAACCTTTCAACTTTGTTCGGTCTTTTGGGAACAATCCAAGGTTTGATTCAATCATTCGCAGCCATCTCAGCTGCTGACCCAACTCAGAAAGCTGAAGTTCTTTCAAGTGGTATCGCTATTGCGATGTATACAACAGCATTAGGCCTTGGCTCAGCTATCGTCATTATGATTTTCCATGCAATTCTTTCGGCTAAAGCGGAGAAGATTGTTGGTGAGATCGATGAGTACTCAGTCAAAATGCTGGATCTAATCGGTACGAAGAAAGTCGAGGACTAAGAAAGTGAAACTGCCAAGCAGTAGACGCAAGAAGCGTCCACAGGAGAAGTTGAATCTCGTTCCAATTATGGATGCGGTATTCATTTTTATTTTCTTCTTGTTAATGTCTGCCCAGTTTTTGCAAGTCATGGAGATTGGTTCTGATGTTCCGATAATCTCGGACGCTCAACCCCCTAAACCAGACAAAGATCCTTTGGCCTTGCAGCTAAAGATCGAAGAGAACAACCTCACCCTACTGCGTGGCCTTCAGGCGCAAGTTGTTGGCCGCTACGCACGTAAAGGTGATGGGACATATGATCTTGAACCGCTTCACCAAAAACTAGTCGAAATCAAAAAGACTCGCGCAGAAGAAGAAAACATAATCCTTCAGCCCGAGTGGGACATAAGCTACGACGAAATTATTCAAATTATGGACACAGTACGCTTGCTCAACAATACCGATGACGCCATTTTCAAGAAGGGCAAAGACGGAGTTGATGAGAAAGTCAAAACACTATTTGCCAAGATCATCTTTGGCAACTTGATGGGTTAATTATGGGCTCACGCCGCTTACAGAGTCGTCGTCGTAGAAAGAACTCAA
>JBIKNE010000335.1:0-3427 GCA_044358855.1 Bacteriovoracaceae bacterium
GTGTTTTGAAGTGAGCGCTGAAGATGCCAACTATAAACCCAAAGTTCTCCCGCTTGGCTTTAACGATCTCAAAAGTATTCTCAAAAACAATACGGCGATTCTCTTAGGTCAATCAGGCGTAGGAAAAAGTCGACTCATCACCGAACTCTCCGGTGGCGAAGCCGAACTGATCAGCGGTGATATTGGTAAGGTCGGAAAAGGCATGCACACCACCACATGGGCGGAACTGGTGGAGTGCGGAGACTTTATGTTGGTGGACTCTCCCGGTGTGCGTTCAATGTCCTTGATGGATTTATCGGAAGACGATTTGATGAGCTATTTTCCAGATCTAGCTGAGGGTGCTACCAAATGCAAATTTAGCAATTGTCAGCATAGTGAAAATAGTAAAGGGTGTTGGTTTCAGACTCTCAAAAAAGAAGATCACGCCAGTGGCGTGATCTTTAGTCGGCTAGACTCATTTGTTCGCATCCGTGACGAAATTACCCAAATCCCAGAGTGGGAAAAGAAATAATTAGTAACGGGCGCCGTGAGGTTCGACAAACGTGCGACGTTCAATCTTCTCTTCTGCACTCTCATCGAGTGAAGAAACCGAACGATCTTGGTGTGCACATGAAGCGAAAACAAAAGTCAAAAGCAGCATCGATACCCATTTCATACAAGGCCTCCCTGGTTTGGGTTGCCCACTTTATCGGCAGGAATTGCCGACGACTTTAACTGAATTTTGCGCTCAGACGTCGATATTTTTCTTCTGTGGCTTCAAGGGCTTACGATCGGATTCTGGGTTTACTTTTTTAGGTGCCTGTCCTTTCTTCCAAGGAAAGAACATCACTAATCCTCCCTCGCGAGCCTCCATTTTTACTCGATCTGGGTCGCAATCAGCGGGAACGTTTTGTGCGTGACTTGATTCACTGTGGGAGTTCCCTTCTGATTTAGTCGTCTTTATCGTAATGAGTTGATTTTGCACCTGAACGTCGAGTTTATCTTCTTTAGATTTTGGAATTATGATGAGTTCTCGTCCATCTTTGCGTTCATTCCAAGACAAATTAAGCCCACTGGAAAACCGCGACAGACCCATCGAGGGAAAATCACGCATCGACTGATCCATCATTTCATCAACCATGCGATTCATCTCTTCCAGCGATTTATCATCAAAGCCTTTAAGCATCTGTTCACGCAGCTTTTGATGAAACTGATTGTAGCGCTGCATCCTCTCTTCTAGCGTGTTTTGCGCCCAGGAGTTTTGAGTAAAACTTAAAAGTAAAATGAGAATGAGGTTTTTCATATTTTCACCATGGGATTGATCTAAAAAACGTCAAGTCTTCGACTGCCAATTTTCTAAATATTTCGCCATTATACGCAACCCATCGACAAACAAGGCCGGGCCTGGTTGCAAGAATATCTCTGGTTCAAGTTCAAATACCTGTTGGTTTTTAACCGCTGGGATTTCACTCCATCCTGAGCGCTCAGTGATTTTATCAATGCGTACTTTTTTGCCACACCAACAGCCAAAAATTATATCTGGAGCTCGCTCAATCACTTCTTGTGAAGTAACGAATCGTCCCTTCGCGAGCTTCTCTGCGGAACGCTCTTTAAAAACATCCTCTCCACCGCAAATTTCTATCAACTCACTCACCCATCGAATAGCGCTGATCTGAGGTTCATCCCATTCTTCGAAATAAATCTTGGGGCGCTTCTTATGAGTCATCGCTTTCAGTCGTTTAATTTCATTTTCCCAACTCAGCACGAGCTCTTGGGCTTTTTGCTCTTCACCCACTAAACGGCCAAGCACGAGGACGTAATCCAAAGTTTCCTGAATGCTGCGATGATTCGAGATCCAGACATTTAATCCCGCGCCAATCAAATCGCGAGCAATATCTTTTTGGATATCAGAGAAACCCAGTACAAGATCAGGTTTTAGTTCAACAATCGTGTCGATTTTTGAGTGAGTGAAGGCCGACACTTTAGGGAGGTTTTGTGCTTCGCTGGGCCGTTTGACAAAAATGGAGACGCCGGCGACTAAATCAAGTCTACCTAAGAGTGCCAATGTCTCGACTGACTCCTCGGTCAGGCATATAATTTTGCTTGGAATGTCACGTTTCTGGCCTGTCATGCGTTAACGCCTAAGAGGGAATTCATATGAAGATTTTGGCCTTGTTGTTGTTATTTGTCGCCCCACTATCTTTTGCCGCTCCCAATGCCGAGGATCACGCAGAACTCCTGGCCGATATTTTGATTACTCCCGAGCGCTATGTAGCGCTAACCATCAAGCATGAAGAAAAGTGGCACACCTATTGGAAGAATCCAGGTGACGCCGGTATTGCCACCACTTTTAAATTCGAAAATAACGGCAACGAAATTGAATTAGAAGCGCTCGAGTGGCCAACCCCTCATCGCTACATCGAAGCCGGAGATATTCTTACTTACGGTTACGAAGGTGACCCTACTTTCTTTTTTAAACTCCCTTCCACTGTGCGCGGTGAGCTCAGTGTTCGTGCCCAATGGCTCATTTGTAAAGATATCTGTATTCCTGGCGGACGAACGGCTGAAATGCTGATTGAAGATGCCGGCAACATCACCGTTAAGACTTCTCGATCAGGCCATGGTGATGAAGAGTTACAACGTCGTTTAGCGGCCCTTCCAATGAAAGCGGACTGGCCAAGTGATCTTGAATTTTATGTCTCGCGTGATGGCGAAAGAACTCTTCGCTTAGACTATTCAATTAAAGATTTTACGACTGATAAACTCGATTTAAGTCGCAATCTTCTCATGCCATTTCTTGCTCCGCCTATTGGTTTTAAACGTGAGGAAGTACGCTTTGATAAAGTGGAAAATGCTCTCGTGGGTAAATTCTCGCTTGAGTGGGATGGTGAATATCAAGAGCCACCTCAGCCGCTTACGAAAGATGGCCGTTTCAATCCCCCTATCCAAGTTAAATTTCTCTATCAGTCTCCAGATGGCCAAACCTTGTTGATAGAAAAAAAACTTGAAAGTTTTTCTCCTACCGCTATCAATTTAGAAGACCGCTTCCAGGCGTTCTCAACTCTTTCAGGTATTTCATCGTCCAACGTCAATCTTCCTTCAGCTCTTCCAAATGCTGAAGTACATTCACTCCCGTGGATTCTTTTGCTGGCATTCTTGGGTGGTCTCATTCTTAACCTAATGCCGTGTGTATTACCGGTGATCTCCATCAAACTTTTTGGTTTGATCAAATATCAAAGCCTACCGCGCAAACGAGTACTTTTACACAACGTCGTCTACAGTATTGGAGTCATAGCCACTTTCTTAGCTCTGGCATTAATGATTGTGTTGGTTAAGTCATCAGGAGAAGCAGTCGGTTGGGGCTTTCAATTGCAATCGCCACTCTTCGTACTCGTGATGGTGGCCATACTCTTTATCATGTCATTGAACTTGTTTGGCCTTTTTGAGT
>JBIKNE010000376.1:0-3123 GCA_044358855.1 Bacteriovoracaceae bacterium
GCCAGGCGGCGTGGAGACGCGTCCCTTGGCTGGTAAGGTTTACGACATAAGTCATCTGCAAATTTTCCAAGGCGAGCTCACTCGCAGCTATCAGCGACAAAATGGCCGTCGTGTTTATTCGCGACTCGTGCGCAATACTGATAATCATCCTGACATCGAGAAGTTCTTTAAAGACAATGCCGGCGTAGTGAAATTAGGTGCCGATGGATCCATGGCAGCGATCGTTCCTGCTAATCGTGCTCTCTCTTGGCAGCTTGTTTCTCCGGATAATAAACCTGTCGTGCGCGAGCGTGTTTGGGTGAGTTTTGCTCCCGGAGAAATCCGTACCTGCGCTAGCTGTCATGGTATTAATCGTGAAAGCCACCAAGGGTTTGGTGAGCCTACCAATAAACCGGATGCTCTTCGTGAGCTATTAAAGCATTTTAAGATTGTTGCCCCATAGTTGTGATTTAAATCATACATCTTTTGTCGTTTTCACTTCATACTACAGAGATGAAAATCAAAATCCCTTTTCTCCTAACACTTCTCTCACTTATCGGCGGCGTGCTGATTGCGATTGCCTTTGGCGCAAACGAAGACTATTTCAAAGCAAAAATCCAAGCAGGTTTAGCGAAGAATCCAAATATCCAATCGATACAAGACCCCATTGTTAAAGCTGATAAAATTAAGACGGAAGCTGATAAAAGTTGGCGCTACTATTTACGCTACCACTTTCATGCGAATGGTATTGCTGGGGTCACACTAGCACTGCTGTTATTCTTAACTTTCATCGAAGCTTCTCAATTGCAACTTATGCTGGCGTCTTACTCTGTTTCAATTGGAGGTTTCCTCTATCCGTTTGTCTGGCTCTTGGCGGGTATTTATGGGCCCGAAATGGGGAGAGACGAGGCGAAAGAAGCTTTTCGCTTCTTTGGTTATGCAGGGGGACTCTTTCTGGTGGGACTGATTTTTACTTTCTACTTAGCGATCAGCAAAAAAATTATTACTCGAACCCTGCTTCGTTAAATGTTCCGGCCCATTTGAGCCAACTGACCGACGGATAGAGAGTGACATTCTTCACATTGATCACTTTCTTCTTTGGATTGGTGTACTGGGCCAACCACTTGCCGCCTTCTTTCTTGAGTACTAACTCGTAGGAGGCGGTTTTGAGTGGATCAAACTCAGTGACAATTTCTAAAACGAAAATACCACCTGTCGCTGGATTAAAACCCGGTGGGCGTCTACCAAAAAGGCGCAGTGGTTTTTGGTCGGGCTCTTTGCCAGGAAACTGCAAAATCTTGCCCGCATTGATTTCATCCATCGTCACATTCAAAACAATACCAGGTTGCTTATTTTCTTTGGCTTCTTTGGATTGGTAATTAAAACGAATGGCAGAAAGGTCACCTGAGTCAGTGGTGAGAATTCCAATATCACCTGTCCCATCGTGTTTCACTTTGAGACTAGCAAGACTCGTGTAGAGCTCATTAGTTGCTTGCAAGACTGAAGTCGCTAATTCTTTTACAGCAGGGCCAGCAATCACTGCCTGGTCACAGGGACGGCCATTTTCATCGCTTTTAAAATCGATACTGGCCTGAGTACTCGAGGCATAAATGCTCAAAATGGATAGAAGACTACATAGTAGGTATTTCATCGAAAGCTCTCCCCCCCTCTAATCTATCATGAGGACTTGCTTCTGCCAGGAGAAAAAATTTTCCGGCTCCCGCTGGAGCGATCTGCTCGGCTATTCTGTCGCCATACGGCCGATCGAGGATCTCTTTTTGTAAAAGCTCTTTAATATCCTGGCGATGGGCGGGGTACATCTCTTTGAGCCACCAGCGTGAAAGCAGTGGAAGGCTCGCCCGCTTGAGGAGTGCTGGAATAAGCTCACGTTTAAAATCTAATAGCAGCATAAAGCGCTGCCAATCCTCCTGAGCGCCATTCACCAGATCCTTACGAGTCGAGAGCTTAATACCTGGTGAAAAGTAATCAGACATGGGAAGACCCACAAAACGTGAACGTAAACAAAGTGTCACACAAAAACTTTCATGACTGACTTGATGAATGAAACTTGGTGCGTGAGTAATCGCCTGTGCAACACCATTTTTTAAAATGACTTTTTCACCAGCATCGAGTTTGCCTAACTCCATCCCCTCACCTAAATCGACTTCAGGTGAGAATTCATAGATTGTTTCAGCATACTCACCCTTGATGGGCATAAAGGCACCATGAAAGCCATGATCATGAGGTGCGGTGTCACCTGGATACCAATAATAAACATCTAAACTCATCGTTTCTGTCGACCACAATGTCAGCGGATGATCACTAAAACCCAGGCCTTGAAAAGTCGGTACCGGTCCTTGCCGATACATACTAGCTTCTAAAAGCTCCATCGGATCAAAAGAGCAATTCCCCAAAACGTCTTGCAGAACTTCGCGCGCACCATGGGCCCAACTCAGATCATCACGCCAAGTTTCAGCACGTGCATGGGCAAGCTCTTGCAGTTTTTGAGTTTGGGCCAAAAAATCACAAATATTCATCATTGTTGAGGCCCATCAAAAACGATTTTACCATCTACTAATTCAATGCGACGACTCGCTCGACTGGCAAATTCCTGATCGTGGGTCACATATATTATCGAGGTTCCATACTCTTGATTGAACTGCTTAAAAATTTTCATTATTCCATCACCATTGAAACTATCAAGATTGCCAGTCGGTTCATCGGCAAATAAATACTTAGGCCGCATGACAAGTGCACGTGCGATAGCAACTCGTTGCTGCTCACCACCTGACAGCTGAGGAGGTAGACGATTGGCCTTATCTGCCAGCCCAACCTTTTGCAAAAGTTCTAAAGCGAAAGGCAGTCGTTCATTTATTTGCCCAGCTTTTCTCGCAGGTAATAAAATATTATCCAAAGCAGTTAATTCATTGAGCAGATAATGAAACTGAAAGACAAAACCAATTTGTAGATTTCTTAACTTATGAATGTCTTCTTCTTTCATAGAACGAACATCTTGTCCGTCATAAAGAACTTCTCCCTCAAACTTTCGATCTAAGGTCGAGAGAAGATAGAGTAAGGTCGATTTCCCTGAACCAGATCTCCCCACGAGGGCGACAAACTCACCATCTTGAATACTAAAGTTAA
>JBIKNE010000097.1:0-6997 GCA_044358855.1 Bacteriovoracaceae bacterium
AAATCTTTTTGAGAGATTTTGAACAACGATCATAGCTATCCCCCCTCACGAATAATATCCATCGGCTCGAGACGGCCCGCTTCAAAGCTGGGCCACAGTGCCGAAAAGACAGAGGATAGAAGTGCAATAACCCAGGCCTTAATATAAATCCAATAATCGTAAGAAATTATCATTTGATTGCTGCTATTAAGTGCTCTGCCAGCATCGATCTTAATGGCACCAATAATGTGACTTAAACCAAAACCAACCATCAGACCTATGACTCCTCCAAGTAATCCCAGCAATAAACCCTGATTGAAAAAAAGCATCAGGATATCTCTAGGGGTAAAACCCATTGAGCGCAAAATCGCTATATCGCGTCGTTTTTGAGTCACTAAAATTGAAAGAATATTGTAGATCCCGAATCCTGCTACCACGATGATGGCGATAGTCATCGAATTTCGAACAATATCCTGTGTCTTGAAGACGGATAAAATACTTGCAGAGGATTCTTTCCAAGAAAGAATTTTGTCGCGCGCCCCAAATCGCAACTGCTCCACTTTATCTTCGACCGTTTGAGGATCTCGCACTTTAATGGCAATATCAGTTATTTCACTTGGTGTTCCACGCAAACTTTGAGCATCCGCCAACGAAGAAAAAATGGTGCCCTGATCAATCGCTTTAATTCCTGTAGAAAAGACCCCTACAATTTTAAATGGTCTGGGAGCGCTAGTTCCTGAAGAGATCAGTAGTGTTTCTGAAATCCTAGCTCCCAAATTAATCAGAAGTTCTTGTCCAATAACTATTCGATTTCCTGCCGAGCCAATTTTAAGGAAACTTCCTTCCACCATATAATCATTAATATTAGTCACTTTAATTTGCCGAACAGGATCTGAGCCAATCATGCGACCAGCGAGAGTAATCTTTCCGCGATTAAAAATAACATTCATATTCACTTGTGGTGAATAGGCCATAATATCCGAATCATTATTAAAGCGTTGGAACCAACCAATCGGATACTCAATCTTGGCAGAGTCTTTGCGGCCGGAAGGTGGAATGATCCAAAAGACATGTATCGAATCAGAGAAGCTATTCATCTCGGCTTTCGTTAAAACATCTTCACGAGCGGAGATACGTATATGGGCATCATTATTAACCAGCTGATCCATTAGCTTTTCTTGAAAGCCAAGCATCATACCTGAAATTGCCACATACGCAGCAGTTCCTATCACGATACCAAGTAATATGAGTGCACTTTGTTTTTTTCGACTCAACAAATGCTTAATGCAAAGAAACATCATGGTAAGATGATCTCGTCTGAAACATTCAATTCAGGCGAAAGTACCTCGGCTTTTTCTTGGTCAACCAATCCTACCTTTACGGCTAACTTTTGCTTTTTTCCATCGCGCTTAATAACCAAATGGCCATTGGCAATAGCACTTGATGGAACTAAGACAGCATTGATCTTACGGGCCACTTCAAAAGCAACATCGGCGGTCATGCCAGGAAGTACACCTTGAGGCCATTGAGCAATTTTCACTTTCGCTATGAATTGATCGTCGCGTGGATAAATTGTAATGATCTCTCCGGTAAATTTCTGATTTCGAAAAAACTCAAAACTAATCTCGGCCTTTAAACCTGTTTTAATCCGCATAGCGCCCTGTTGTTCGAGGGAGACGCTTAGAAACAAACTGTCTAGATTGACCAAAGTGAGAACTGTGGTTTGTGGAAAGAGGTTTTCACCTATCGATATAGGAATATCGGTAATTCGTCCCGCAAAAGGCGCCCTCGTCACAGAACCTTGGTCGGAAATAAAAAGTGCCTGTCCTTTTTGTATATCTTGTCCTTCATTCACATAAAATTCTTTCACCGAACTTACGATGGCAGCTCGAGCGTGAAAAATATCTTCTGACTCAACAACGCCTAAACCGTAAACCGCCTCAACGACATCACCTCGAATGGGATAGACCGGCTTCTCTTGGCAAGAGATCAAAGTCAAAAGCAGTAACAACCATTTCATTTTTTATCCTACATCAAAGGAGCATTCGCGTACTGACTCATATCAAATGATTCATTTAACTGTTCGACTAGATCAGTAATGAGTACACCGTCAAGATGATCGCCCTCATGTTGAGAAATGATCGCTTTGAAGTCTTTCACTTCTTCTGAGACATACTCTCCCTTGCGATTGAGATAGCTCATCAAAATACGCTTATAGCGTTTTACTTTAACACTGCGGCCAGGAATGGAGAGACAGCCTTCCACTGAATTCTTCTGCCCATAGCTTTCTTGATAAACAATCTTGGGATTAATCACCACTGTCAGTGGAACTTGGCGACCTACTCCCATGACAAATAAACGCACGGGAACATCGACCTGTGGGGCGGCCAAACCTACACCGTTACTGACTTTCATGGTGTACACCATATCATCAATTAATTTTTGGATTTCGGGGCTTTGAATTTCGGCCATGGTGAGTTCGCGCGCAATCTGACGCAAGGTGGGATGGCCAATTTTAATAATCTCTAAACGAGTGGGAGCGGCAAAGGCGCTGGCGATAAAAAATGAACAGAGAATGAAAGAACAAATAAGCTTCATGGCAGCACCTTTGTTAGTCGTGTTGCTGCCAATTTAAGCACGGTCTAAGTTAGATCGACAACACTCTTACGGTGTGCATCCAAAAGCATATTTCTGTGAAAAACTCTTCACTTGCGTAGCCGTCATGGCCTTAATAGCTGTATCTTTGATTTGTTGCTCAGAAATCAAACCGCTGTAGAGACCCATCGCTTCAATTCCTTTCAAATAGCTCAAAACTTCATCGGCCAGTTTATCGCCTGATAGTTTGGTTTTGTGAGTATAGCCATAGATCTTAGAGAAGAGATTAGGATGATAAGCAACAAAGGTATCCAGCGAGCTGTAGTCTTCCTTATTTCCTTGAGTGATGACGATGTCGCGTTCAGGTTGATTATCACTGCAACCCGGAATTGATCCTGTCGCCCAAGTATAAAGTCGACCATCAGCAAATGAAATATCTTTGCCAACGAGGAGTTGCTTGACCTTGATGCAAGCCGGCTCGTAGGTATCGAGCAAGCTGAGATAGTCATAGGCCTCAGTACATCCACGCTTAACAATCTCACTAGCGAGTTTTGCATCAATCGCTAAAGTCGTATGACTGGGTACAATGCGCGCACCGGGTTTCACGAGACCTACAATCAATCCAAAAGATTTTTCACCGCCATAGCTTCTAGAAATCAAGGGACCGGCCGCCATATAGAGGCCTGGACCGGCGATATCTGAATCACCACGATTGCGGCGATTATAAATGCGCTTTCCTTGCTTCTCGACATACGTTTTAAAATGCGCTGCTGTTGAAGGATACTCTGTATTGTACTGGCCTTGAGGATTCACATCCGAAGCATCCACCCAGTGGAAAATTAATTTGGGTGATTTAACTGTCACTAAGGTTTTATTTAATTCAGCCCGCATCGACTTGCCTAAATCAGCATCACTCATGCCATAGGCACTAGAAATAAGTAGCGAAAAACTAACGAAAGCTAATGACTTAAGCATACATCCTCACTCGGTATATAAAGCGCGAGGAGCATACTCCTTCCTAAGGAAATATAGTCAAAAGATGATAAATCTTACACAGAGAGAGGGGGCCCGGACTTAAGGCCCCCCAAAAAAGAATTACTGAGGGAGAAGCACAGAATCGATGATGTAGATCACACCGTTTTTAACTCGAGCTTCACCCACAATCTTTGCCTGATTGATGTAAAGACTGCGCTTACCAAACAAGCCGCGGCGGAAAGAGCGTGCTTCAACCTCTTGACCTTGCAGCGTGGCCACGTCTCTTTGGCGAACTAAATCACTCTTTGTGAGTTCACCAGCAACAACGTGGTAAGTAAGGATTTTAGTTAGGCTTGGAATGTCGTTAAGCAGCGCCTCGACAGTTCCCGCTGGTAACTTTGCAAAAGCAGCATCATTGGGAGCGAAAACGGTAAATGGACCTTCACCTTTGAGCGCATCAACCAGACCCGCGGCCTGAACTGCCGTTACGAGTGTTTTAAATTGACCGGCAGCAACCGCTGTATCAACAACATCAGTTGTAGCACGATCATGAGCAAAACCTACTGAAGCAAGCATAAGACCTAGCACGAGACTTAAAACTTTCATGTTGTCCTCCGAGTTATGACGTTATCGTCAGGTATACTTATAGGTTTGCCGACCTTGACTGAATAGCACCTCTCGGATACATACGTATCGCCGTATTGGCTACACTAGACAGAGGAAAGCTCCATGGATGAACTCAGTATTAAAGATTTCAGAGTTTTAGCTGAACTTCCCCATCACCCCTCTCTACGATCTCTCGCTCGATCTCTGCATCTTGAAGCTCAACACCTCTCCAAAATAGTGAAATCAATTGAGACAAAACTGGGTCAAAAACTGCTATTGAGATCACCTCAAGGAATCAGTCCTACAGCGCAGGCGATAGAATGGTGTGGCGTTGCTGAAAGAGTTTTAGTGGGTTTAAAAACCTCTGATGAGGCCAGCACTCGGAAAGCCAAACAAAAAGTCAATCAACTCACCATCGTTTCACGTGTTTTCATGAATACCTATTGCTCTCCAATCATCGCCCAGATGATTGAACGGGAAATGCCTCAGTTCAGCTTACGATTTGTCGATGCGTCCCCTCGCAAAAAAGAAGAATGGGCCCGCCAAGGATTGGCGGAACTTATATTGTCTATCGGCCAGCTTGATCTTGGTAAAATGTGGGAAGGACAAGAGTGTGGAAAAATAGCTTGGAACTTTTATTCCCGCACCAATCACCCTATTGGGAGTCAAACGACCATTGAAAAGATGCAGGAATATCCCATTATCGGTCATGCCTATATTGATGAGAAACGCTTGATTGAAACCAATCGGATGTCGACAGCTAAAGTTAAAAGTCACTCCACTGGTTTTATGGCCGAGACCACCATCACTTGTATGAACATTGCAGCTTCTACGAATCAAATCACCTATCTTCCAGAACTCATCACTCGTGACTCCATCAAAGCCGGAAGACTTCAACGTTTACATGTCAGAGATCTGGCATCCCATTCTCAGAAAGTTTTCCTCTACGCGCATTTGGATAAAGTGCAACGTAGCTTCTATCATCGATTAATTAATCAACTCTCTTCGCATCTCAACTAGCTAAGCTATTGAAATTAATGTGAGCTTTTGAAACTAGCTAAGAGTTCGTTGGAATAATAAAAATTCCACTTTCTGTTCCATGACTGCTGAGTCAGACTTAATACCAATGAAATTTTTATTTTCAATGCTACTTTTGGTGGTCTCTTCCACTTCTTTTGCACAGTCTAAAACATGGACCGTACTGATTTATTGGGCGGTCGATAACGACCTCTATGAATTCAGCATTCCCTACCTCGAGCAGTTCACCCGTATTCCAAAGTCGCCGAATCTCAATCTGGTACTTGAATACGACTATCCGGATAACCGCCCTACTGAGCGCTTTCATAATTTTGAATTGGTTGAAAGTATTGGAGAACGCAACTCCGCCAGTCCCAAAACCCTTACCGACTTTGTAGAATTTGGTATCGAGAACTATCCCGCCGACAACTATATGTTGATTATCGCCAGCCATGGATCGAACTGGAGTGGCGTGATTGATGATACTACGTCAAAAAGCTACATGTCGCTTACCTCATTGCGAGGAGCACTCAAAAAAATCAATACCTCGCTGCCCAAAGGAAAACTCGACCTTTTGGTTTTTGATACGTGTCTTATGAGCTTCTATGAGTCGCTCTATACCATCGGTGATCAAGTCGATCTGATGATTGGCTCAGCTTTTTTAGTGAATGGCTTTGATCACCAAACACCGCTTACGAAACTTGTTCAAGAAGATCTCTCAACGAGAGAGTTGGGTGATGCTTATATCGATAGCTATCCACTGCTTGAAAGTAATCGCGGTGAGGCGAACGTAGGAGCAAGTATGCTTGCCTCGCGTCCACTCAACACTCAAGCGCTTGAGAAATTCTTTGCCGATCTTTACGACTATGACCTTACCCCACTTTATGAATCACTTCATAAAGTGGTTTCAGAAGATGAAGATTGGGCCTTTGACTTGATCACGCTCTTGCGCCAAAGTGCGCTTCTTTATCCTGAACTCGCTTTTCAGGCGTCTCTTCGTTTAGCGGAACTTGAACCGATGATCCTAAAAAGCTCTCGCACGCCTGAAACCGTCGCGCATTCAGGGCTCGGTCTCACCTGTGCTGAAAGACTGAGTAGCTATCGCAAATCGCCTATTGGCCGTGCGCTGCCGAGTTGGGCCGATATTTGCGAAGAATGGCGACGCTAAAACTACTCCAAGTCGGCCAGAGTAAGCTTCCAGCCACATTTTGGGTTGATCACCTTATTCAAGAAATCAATATCAGATGCATGCAACACATAAGCGCCAAGATCGGCATTGTGAGCATTCGCCCAAATTAAGTTCTTTGGAACATAACAAGTTTTACCGCGATAAGTAACGGTGGCGTCTTTGATGCGCTCATGCTGATTAAACGACTGAGTGTAAATATGCTCGGGAGTGCCGGCACGACGGTCCACGCGAATCATCAATCCGCGACCAATATAATTGAGCCCAGCGAAACGTCGAGCATGACGACTTGGATTCATGTCCATCGCTGCTTCTACGATCACACCATCGACGATTTCATTGGTGGCGGTATCAAAATCGATCGTTTCAGCAGTAGGCAACTGCACACGACGAATTTCACGCTCGCCTACTTGCAAGACTTCAATCGATGGAATCACTTTCCTAGGCAGTAGGACGATCGTTGTTTCTAACAGGTCATGAGACATATTTCCCGTCAAACCAGCATTTTCAGTAATCGAAATATGCATGTTTTGCGAATGACGAAGAGGAAAGCGGAATCGAAACGAGCGATCAGAGCCATGCTCAGACATTGGATTCACCGCATTTTTTGTTTCATTGGTAAAATCGAAACCCACCACT
>JBIKNE010000336.1:0-3424 GCA_044358855.1 Bacteriovoracaceae bacterium
ACACTCGCTCTCGGGTTGTTCGTGTTCTTGTACTACAACTACCAGGGGATTAAAGAGCAAGGCATCGTCGGCCACATTAAGCACTTCATGGGTCCTGTTTGGTACTTGGCGATTCTGATTTTCCCAATCGAACTTATTTCACACGCAGTCCGTCCGCTTTCTTTGGGCCTTCGCCTAAAAGGAAATATGGAAGGTGACCACTTGGTTCTTTCGATCTTCTCGAACCTCGTGCCGTACATCGTTCCTATTCCGTTCTACGTGATTGGATTGTTCGTGTGTTTCATGCAGGCTTTCGTCTTTACACTTCTGACTATGGTTTATATTAGTCTTGCAACCGCTCATCACGATCATGAAGAGCACGCGCACCACTAAGTAGAGCATTGAAGAAGATTTATTAATAAACCGACCTACGGGTCAAAAAAAGGATACGACAATGGAATTGAATGCATGGCTTGCAATTGCTGCTGGTTTAACAATTACTTCAGCTTCTATCGGCGGCGCGATCGCTCAATCTAAAGCTGCTTCTGTAGCTCTAGAAGGTATCGCTCGTAACCCAGCTGCTGCTGACAAGCTTTTCACTCCGATGATTATTGCTCTTGCTCTTATCGAATCATTGGTAATTTACGCGTTCGTTATCGCGTTCTTGATCAAGCCGACGCTTTAATTTCCAAAAGGTGTCACGCACCTTTTAGATAAAAAGAAGGCTCCGAAAGGAGCCTTTTTTATTTCTAAAGCATCTTCGCTAAGAATTTTCCGGTATGAGAGCGCTTCGACTTCGCCACCTGTTCAGGTGTGCCAAATGCCACTATCTCTCCCCCACCTTTACCGCCTTCAGGACCAAGATCAACGACCCAGTCAGCAGTCTTAATCACATCAAGGTTGTGTTCGATGACAAGCAGTGTATGGCCCAGATCCACCAAACGATTAAGGGCCTTTAAGAGAATACGGATATCGTTGAAGTGAAGACCTGTGGTGGGTTCATCGAGCACATAGAGAGTGTTGCCTTTAACGGCTTTGGAAAGCTCGCGTGAAAGTTTCATGCGTTGAGCTTCGCCACCAGAGAGAGTCGTCGCTGGTTGTCCGAGTTTGATATAGCCCAGACCCACGTCATTGAGGACGCGAAGAGTGCGTGCCACTTTGGTGTGATTTTCAAAGAACGTCACAGCTTCTTCAATCGACATCTCGAGGACGTCAGCGATGTTTTTGCCGCGATAGAGAATTGAGAGGGTTTCTGGGTTGTAGCGTTTGCCGCCACAGTCTTGGCATTGAACATATACATCTGGAAGAAAGTGCATCTCGATTTTTAGACTGCCGTTTCCTTCACAAGTCTCACAACGACCACCCTTCACGTTGAAACTAAAGCGGCCGGGCTTGTAGCCGCGCACTTTTGATTCATTGGTTTGTGAGTAGATGTTGCGAATATCATCGAAGAGGCCTGTGTAGGTCGCAGGGTTTGAGTGAGGTGTGCGACCGATCGGTGCTTGATCTAACTCAATTACACTTTGAAACTTATCAACACCACTGATCGCGCGGTAGTTGGCCGAACTAGGTTTTCTTCCACGTGAGAGATACGTTTTTACCGCAGGAATGAGGATGCGGTGAACGAGAGTTGATTTGCCTGAACCGGATACGCCCGTTAAACAAGTCATGGTTCCGACTGGAATTTCAAGCGTTACACCATTGAGGTTGTGCTCTTTAGCGTCTTGCAGAACCAATTTGTCAGTCCACTTACGACGAACCTTGGGTACCTCGATCTTCTCTTTCCCTGATAGAAATTTTCCCGTGATCGACTTGGGATCTTTAGCGACATCTTTAGGTGTTCCGGCAGAGACAATTTCTCCGCCGTGAATACCGGCCGCTGGCCCCATATCAATCAACCAATCAGCAGCGCGCATTGTATCTTCGTCATGTTCAACCACAATGACGGTGTTACCGATATCGCGTAGATGAATCAGGGTTTGAATGAGTTTCTCGTTGTCGCGTTGGTGAAGCCCAATGCTTGGTTCGTCGAGTACATAAAGGACGCCAGAGAGCGCAGAGCCGATTTGTGTGGCCAGGCGAATACGTTGCGATTCACCGCCAGACAACGTCATGGCATCACGGTTAAGCGTGAGATAATCAAGACCCACATTAAGGAGGAAATTGAGACGATCACGAATCTCTTTTAAGAGCTTTTGCGCAATAACAGCTTCATTGCCTTTAAATTGAAGTGAATCAAAGAATTCAAATGATTCATTCACTGGTAGATCGCAGATCTCCATGATGTTTTTGTCTTTAACAGTTGCTGCAAGAGCGAAGGGATTGAGCTTTTTACCCTTACACCCCGAGCACTTTTTAATGATCATGAATTCTTCAAGATCGAGTTTCACTTTTTCAGAATCAGACTCATTGTACTTTTTCTCAAGCCATGCCTTGATTCCCGGAAACTCTTTTTTGAAGTTAAATGTCGAGTTCTCAGATTCAAATTTATAAGTATAGATTTTATCTGAACCATCAAAGAGGATCGATTTAAATTTCTCAGTATGCTTTTTGAGTGGTTTATCAAGATCAGTGTTCTCAGCAGCGGCGATACTCTTAATCATTTGCATGAGAAATGAGCTCTTCTTAAGCGGAGCGATGGCACCATCATTGATCGAGAGATTCTCATCAGTGATGATGGAGTCCATGTCAAAAGTCTTGGTGAGGCCCAGACCATTACACAGCTGACAGGCCCCCAAGGGTGAATTGAATGAGAAGAGTCTTGGCTCAAGATCAGGATAGGATTTGTTGGTTCTAAAGCTAAAGTTTTTCTCAGAGAAGAAAATCTCTTTATCATCAGCAATTACGATCAAATATCCGTCAGAGAGTTTAAGGGCATATTCAACAGAATCGGCGAGGCGCGAGCGAACACCATCTTTTAATACGATGCGATCAACGATGAGCTCAACATCATTAAATTTTGCCTTTGGAATAACGAGACTATCATCAAGCGTTTTTGCTTCACCATTAACTCGCACACGAGAAAAGCCCAGCACTTGATACTTGGCCATCTCCTCTTTGTGTTCACCCTTCTTTTGACGAATGACCGGAGAGAGCAATTGTAGTTTAGTTCCCTCTTTCATTGTGAGAAGGCGTTCTATAATTTGCTGAGGAGTCTGGCGCTGAACCGCATCGCCTGTTTCCGGACAATGAGGCACACCTAGGCGCGCCCACAAGAGTCGCATGTAATCATAGATTTCTGTAATCGTACCGACTGTTGAGCGTGGATTCTTAGTGGTACTTTTTTGATCAATCGCAATCGCCGGTGAGAGGCCTGTGATACTTTCAACATCAGGTGGCTCAATCTGTCCGATAAATTGTCGTGCGTAAGACGAGAGAGATTCTATGTAACGACGCTGACCCTCAGCATAGATGGTATCAAAAGCAAGAGATGATTTTCCTGAAC
>JBIKNE010000337.1:0-3419 GCA_044358855.1 Bacteriovoracaceae bacterium
TTTCCAGTAGGCTCAGCTTTAGGAGCTGGAGCATCCTTTTCACTACCACCCATCGCCACTTCTTTGGGTGCCTCAGCTTCACTTCCGCCCGTCAAAAATTCTTCGAGTTCAGCAGTTGTGCTTTCTTCAGAACTAGCTGCCACTTCTTCAGGAAGAGCCGCTGCAACAGCTTCTTCTGCCACTTCATTTTCTAGCGGTGAATCTTCCACCGGAACTTCGTCAAATAAATCAGCTGCACCTGCCAAGGGATCTTGCCCCTTAGGACTGGCCGCTTTTGGTGGTGCCGCTACGGGAGCTGCAGCTGCGGGAGATGGGCCAGCAGGATCTTGTCCAAGAGCACGTTTCAGCTGTTGATTTTCTTGCTGCAAACGCTTGAGGTTCGCTAGGTCGTCCTCGATAATTTCGTATTCTTTTAAACGGTCACGAAGTTCATCACGCTCTTTGGTGATTTTTTGTAATTCAGCTTTCATAGCAGCATCGTTGCCACTTGCTGCAGGTACTGCTTTGCCAGATTGGGCCAGGAGAGCTTCCAATTCTTTAATACGCGCTTGCGCACCTGCGAGTCCTGATTCTAACTCTTTTTTAATGCTGTTAGCGGCGGCAAGCTGCGACTGAAGTGCAGCTAGCTCGGCGAGTTTTTGCTGAAGCTGTTCACGTAGAGCGGCTTCTTGCCCAGACGAGTTACCAGAACTGGCAATCGCCAGGCTCTCTCCTCCACCGACCAAAGGCATACTTGAAGGCATAGATGAAAACGAAACATCTCCTTCGCTGCCTCGAAAGAGAGCGGACTTAAGCGAGTTTGAGTTTTGAATGACTGAATCTAAATAAGTTTTAACCACCGAAGCTGGCAGCTGATGTTTGAGTAAATTGTAAGTACGGCGATTAGCAAACCATAACCACAAGAAAAGTGTGGTGGTAATAACTAAGAGACCCGAAAGAATCACCAGAATCTCTGGCGTAAATTTATCGAGTGTCGTTATTAACGATTCAAGCATGGCCCATCCTTGGCACAAAAGACGCCCCGTCATTGGGAGCTAAACTCATGGAAAGATTATACCAAGCCTATGCCGACCATTGTCAAATAAGCGTAAACTCTAGGAAATTTATTTCTCCGACAAAATCTGTAGGAGATCGTCATAAAGCGGTGAACGGGCCGCCAAAACTGAGGGAGTGTAAGGATGAAAATCCTGACCATGCAGATCAGAAATAGGCACACCTGCTTCTTGGCAAATCAGTCCACCCGCAGCGATATCCCAAGGCTGCAAACGGTACTCCCAATAAACATCGAGTACACCAGCGGCTACGTATGAGAGCTCAAGAGCGGCCGAACCTAAACGGCGAAAGGCGCGCACTTCAGGAAATTTGCGAATCAGGTCAGCATTGTGGCGACTTGACCCTAGATTGGTAGAAATCAAAGCGTCTTTGAGTGGTTGTGAAACCTTGGATGCTTGGAGTTTTTTTGTCAGATAACGATTACCAAATCGGCGTCGCAAGTAAGCTCCGCCGTTTTTGGTGGCATAAAAAGTTTCACCCAGCATAGGATTATGAACCACGCCCACTTGGACTTCATGGCCCTCTACCAATGCAAGACTGACGGCAAAGAAAGGCAATCCATTTAAAAAATTATTGGTGCCATCCAAAGGATCGATTAGCCACGTCAGCTCTTTATCATCACCTGGGCCTTCGATTTTTAATTTTTTCGTGAAGCTATCTTCTTCAGAAAGAATCCGATGCTTGGGATATTTCTTAGCAATCCTACGCATGACCAGCTCTTCAGATTTTAAATCAGCTTCCGAGGCTAAACCTTGGGCACCTTTATGAATAAGCTTCAATGGTTTATGAAAAAGTTTTTGCGAATAGCCTAGCAAAGTTTTACCAGCTTCATCGGCCAGCTTAAGCGTGAATTTTAAAGCGGCAGCTCTCTCACTGCTTTTCATCTGGTGTCTCCACAACGCGAATCAACTCTTCCATCTCTTCTTCAGAAATTTTCTCAGCAGGAATTCCGTAACTCCCCTCTAGCCAATGACCTAAATCAACCATACGACAGCGCTCAGAGCAAAACGGACGATGCTCGGAAGAGTAATAAAGAAACTCTTCTTTGCATTTCGGACATTTTACTTTCAATGGTTTTTTGGCATCAGACACGCTTAAGTCCTCGAAAAAAACTTCCGCTGCAACGATTCCTTTAAAGCATGGCCCGCTACAATCTTGGCGTCAATGGCTTCAACTTCAACGATACCGCGAACGGCGTTGACCGCCCAAACTGATTGGGCCGCTTTTAAGTCATTCACCGAGAGAACTTTTTCGACACAAGCAATACCTAGTTGTGTTGCTACTTCTATTAAACGCTCTCGACCTAAACCGGCCAAGACATCAGGTCCAGTTGGCGGAGTAAGGAATTGATTATCCTTCCAAACAAAAAGATTGGCGTGTAGGAATTCACACACTTCATCATTAACGAGATATAAGGGAATTTCTGTTTTGGCCAAATGACGAGCGGCTACCAGTCTCGCTAGATAATCACCACTTTTCAAAAACGCTGGCCAATCTTTAGCACGAGCAGGTGCCTTAACAGTTTTGGCGACAAAGCTTGCTGACATCGGCAGACCTTCACTCCAGCTGCTATCAATTTCTAAATGCGGAATTTCTTCTACGCGCATTTTTCTATCGATCTGCATGGCAAACAACGTGAGTCGCCAAACACCGTTTTTACCGGGCGGTTTTAAGTTAGACCACAGCTCATCGATTTGACCTACTGTGCCAGGCCAGAGCCATTCGGCGGACTCTTTAAGGCGTTGCAGGTGTCTATTAGCAAAATAGACGTCACCGTTTTCCACTCTAAGGGTAGTAAACACCGACTCACCAAAAAGAAAGGCGCGTGAGCGAGGTAGAGACGGGTCTTGTGCTAGGCGAGTGTCGCTGGTCATGGTACGAAAAGGTGCCCCAAAGGAGACCTTTTTGATAGCTGAAAATGACATCACCATCGTGGGATACGGTAATCAGGCAAGGGCCTGGTGCGCTAATCTTGCTGACTCAGGCTTCAAGGTCTCGGTGCTGTTGCGCCCTGATTCAAATTCACGCGCAAAAATTCAAGCGCCTTTAAAACTACTGGATTGGCAGGCACCACTTTCTGGCAGACCCATGGCCTTCTTGGTACCTGATCATGAAATCGCGGGAGCACTGGCCAGCCTCTCCGCTTTTATTCCGGTGGGCACCACTTTATTTTATGCTCACGGTTTTGCCGCCATTGAAGAAAACTTGGCTCAAAAATTTCCGCAATTTCATCATGTGCTTCTTGCTCCAAAAGCTATTGGCACCGAAGTGCGCGCGACCTATCTTGATCGCCGTGCCCTTGGTGGTGTGTATTCCGTTGAGCTAGTCACTGAGAGCGAAAAAAAATCCATTGAAGCACTTACATT
>JBIKNE010000338.1:0-3401 GCA_044358855.1 Bacteriovoracaceae bacterium
TTCAATTGATTCTGAATGGTAACATGCCCTTCCAATAAGCTTTTCAACATACCTTCTGTACTAGGGGGCTTTTCATTACCATCCTTGATTTCCATATGAGAAACCATGCCCTTGATCGTACTGATTGGACGTTCATCTAGCACACGAACGCGTTCTGCTACTTCATCCATTACCAGCAACAATTCTTGATACTGAGCTTCAAGAAAAGTATGCAAACTATGAAACCGCGGCCCGGTAATGTTCCAGTGATAGTTTAATGTTTTCGTAAACAGTGAATACTCGTTTGCCAAAACAGCGTTTAAGCATTCGACAATATCTAAAGGACGATCAGCTTTATGTTCTTTCATGGATCTTCTCCTATTGATGGTAAAAGTCTTTGATTAACTTATACTTACTCTTGATGTTATTCATCGTTGCGATAAGATCTACCTTCTCTCTGTTCCAAGCTTTAATATTTAATGCCTCTTGGTAACTCAAGCGCTCGCGGATATCTTCTAAAAGAAAGCGTGTTTCTTGAATATTACGATATGCCATACGGCGCTTTTCGACTGGACCTATTACTTCACTAGATTCCATCATCTGTACTGCTTGATCGATGTCATCTACATGGGCCCCAATAGCCGCCAAAAAATTATTTCTTTGACCAACCCAGGCATCCTTTTTAAAACTAACGCCGTATTGAACCTTACTAATTGTCATACTTTCTGCTACCACAGACGGCTTATTCGAGCAGAACTCCGGTAAGAATAAGACGGACAAAGCTGTTCCTAGCATAATCACGTGTTTCATAAACACCTCACTTTCAAAAGGATACTATTTAAGCAACTTATCCCCCCGGCGAAACATGCCTGTAAGAAGAGAGATGAGGAATAACCCAATAAAAACATAGAACAAAATTTGTGCTACTCCAGCCGATGTTGCGGCGATACCGCTAAAGCCAAAAATAGCTGCCACTAACGAAAAGATTAGAAATGTAAAGGCCCAACTAAGCATATTAACCTCCTGGTTTTTCCCACTGTTATTAGTTTAATCAATCAACACGGCTAACTCTTGAGGTGCACTTTTAGAAGATGTGCATTTACGCCAACATTTAGATCATTTTGCTTGATTAGATCGCTTCTTCTGAATTTCAACTGCATGTTGATAATGCATCGATATGCCCTGTTTCATTTTGATAAGCATTTTTCTGATTTGACGATCAGTCGCTGCAGGAATGAGCTCTTCATCAAACTTATTAAGAGCATCTTTATGTGCAGAAACCATTGCCTCAATATAGGCCTGATCAAATAAGCTTCCTTCGAGTGAAGCAAGTTGCTCCAATTTTGCATCCGAACGCATTTTCATTTCTCGACTTATATCACTTTCAAGATAAACGATACCTTGGCGTTCTGAGGTAGCTTGTAGTACGACCAAATTGGCTGAATGATCTTTCATCATCATCTTGGCAAATTTATCAACTTGCTTGTCCTTGCTTTTTTTATAAGCGAGTTCACCGAGATCAAATTCGCCTCGGTTTAGTACTCGAACAATCTGTAGAATTGATGAATCACTGAAATGAGGACTACTGTTTGCCCCCATTGAAGTGGCTGTGATGAGTAATAGGCAAATTGAGAGGATGTTTTTCTTCAAAGGCACTCCTTGTTTGGGAAACAGAGGAGATTCTAAGAAATACTGGGCCTTCCGTATTTGTTCACTATGCTTAGAATTTATGTCCAAAACTGCACCACTGCAGTTAACGAAATATTTATTAAATAAGCTGAAAGCAGCTATATAAGACTTGGCATTGTCACTATGATTATAAAGATAGCTATAACTTATTTATGGCGTATAACCATAGTGCACCTCTTAAAGTCCCCTTCCTAACAGCCTGGCCAACACATGTCCTCATTTGTTGAATCTCACAAGAGCTGCATACTTGTTATTGATGATAGCCCAGAGATGTTGACCCTAGATCGAATAGTTCTAGAATCGGCTGGCTATCGGGTTTTCACTTCTTCATGTGGGGAGGAAGCCATGAGTTTGATAGACAAATTGACCAATCTAAAGCTTATCTTGCTCGATTATAATCTGCCCGACATGAATGGTAGTGAGTTCTTGTTAATGTTTGAGAATATTAAACCTGATATCTTCAAAACTGTTCCGGTGGTGTATCACTCTGGAATGGATTATTTAGAGAAAGGCAGAGCTGCAGGTATTATTCCTAAAGTTACTGATATCAAGATATTTCTAGGTGAAATACAGCGATATATTCAAAATAGTTCCCATTAGAATCAAACTCATTAGGAAGCTTTATCACTAATCAAACAAAGAAAAAAAAATCTTCCGATGGTAAATTCCCTATCGTTGTCGTGGGTGCTTCGGCAGGTGGACTAGAAGCTTTTATCAGTTTTATAAAAAGCGTCGACCATAAAACGGGCAGTGCCTATGTTTTTGTTCAGCACCTTGATCCAACTCACCCCAGTCTTGCTTTGGAAATATTATCCAAAGAAACTAAATTAAAAGTTGTTGAGATAAAAAATGGCATGCGTATCGCTGCCAGCACAGTTTATCTTCAGCCTTCAAATAGCAGCCTTGAATACGTTGAATCTGCTTTCAAATTAATTCCACGCTCTGGCAACAGCATCCATCTCACGATTGATAACTTTTTTATTTCCATATCTAATGAAATAAAAAGTCGACTTATAGGAGTCATCCTTTCAGGCACAGGCTCTGATGGAACATATGGGCTTAATGCCATTAAGGCCAACGGGGGCACTACCTTTGTGCAAACACCCGAAACAGCAAAATATAGTGGCATGCCTAACAGTGCCATTGCTGCCGGAGCAGCTGATTTTATTTTAACGCCCGAGGATATTGCTACCGAACTGCACAGCGTAGTTCAACACTCAGATTTCCCCCTATTGGTTGATGAGAACGCTGAACTTTTACAAAAAATAGAAGAGGAAGAGAAGGATCACCTGAGAGAGATTTTTCAAATTCTGCAAAAATCTACTTTGGTTGACTTTAATCTATATAAATCGGCCACTGTCATTCGTCGCATGAAGCGTAGAATGATTCTACTAAAATTCAAAGACTTTGAAGCCTATAAAAACCATCTCAAAGTGACACCGACGGAAATCCGTACACTTTATGATGAAATCTTGATCCACGTAACTGAGTTTTTCCGTGATCCTCTCTCTTACGAAGCCCTTAAGAAAAATGTTTTCCCTAAGATTATTAAGAATGAAGGGCAGCAATCTCCTCTGAGAATATGGATCGCTGGCTGTTCTACAGGTGAAGAGGTCTATTCACTTGCTATGGCCATCAGTGAATATCTTGAAAGCATAAATCAAAATATTCAGGTGCAAATTTTTGCAACTGATATAAGCGAACATGCCATTCATACGGCGCGACTTGGTATT
>JBIKNE010000339.1:0-3392 GCA_044358855.1 Bacteriovoracaceae bacterium
TGGCGAGAAGAATATTGAAAATTGGCACCGGATGATTGGAGGGAAACGAGAAGGCATGGATGTCCCCATGATTCTAAATCCTCCCAATGTGTTTGAACAATTGAAAGCTGCCATGAAACTGGTCGCATTTATTTGTACCCATCAACGAGTCTTAGATCGATTCGCGGAAAGCTTAGATGCTCAAAAGAAGATACTTCATGACCGGATGCTGAGCACGACCACTTCAGAAGAAACTTTGCGACTTCTTCACCAGACACTCACGCGTCCTTTGGGTTTTGGTTTAACCATCATTAATGATGTGGTTTTAATGATTGGTGTAAAAGCCTTGGCGGCAATGTTGAAAACCAAGGGACTTGGAGAAGATGTACTTGCCCCAATGCTAAAGACTGGTGATGAAGTTGAATCTCTTAAGCCACTCGCACTACTTGAAAAAGTTCTCGCGCAGATTCCCGAAGATTTTTGGCCGCATCTTGAAGCTTCCGTATCGACACCTGCTGAATGGGGTGATGTCTATCATCCAATATGGAATGAGCTTGAGCAAAAGGGCTGGAAAAAAGAAGCTGCACTGTTGGCAGGTTTTTTACAACAGTATGGAGAGCGCTCATTTGAAGAACTAAAGCTCGAGAGTCCCACTTTAAGGCAGTCACCCAAAGACTTTTATCGTTTGCTTCGTTTTATGCGCCGAAGAGTCATCACTTCGAAAACGAAGAAGTCGACGGTTCCAAATTTTGATGTAAAAAGTTTTTCGTTTATAAAACAGATCGTTTGGAAAATAAGTTGGAATGTGACGAAACGAGCGATTTTTTGGCGTGAGAAGACGCGCTTATTACGTGGGCAATTCTATAATGTGATTCGTGAAATGCTAGCACACGCGGCTGAGCAGTTGCGCAGAGATTATCCGGCTTTTCAAAGATTCACTTGGCGTGATTACTTCAATATTTCGCTAGAAGATTATCAAAGATATGCTGAGGGTAAAACCTCAAGTGTAGAGCTGGCAGAGTTGATTGCCACAAATAAAGGCTGGCAACAAGTTGAAGGCCCCTTTCCGGAATTCTTAGTCACAGCAGTTGGTGAGACTCCATTTAAATCTGTTGAACTTGCTCCCACTGAAGGTTTGTTGATTGGCCAAACAGCAGCACCCGGCCGCGTTGAAGGCCGTCCGCTCGTATTGGATACTCCCGAAGAAGCACTTGAGATTGAAGACCTCTCCAATTGTATTCTGGTGACTCGTCACACAGACCCAGCATGGGTCTATATAATGTCGCAGTGTCGCGGACTCATTTCAGAAAAGGGATCTTTATTAAGTCACACAGCGATTATTGGCCGTGAGTTAGGAATACCTACCATCGTAGGAATTAAGGGTGCCGTTAATCAACTGAGAGGAATTCCCCATATTATCCTCAATGCTGATGAGGGAAAGGTGGAGATCAGTGGAAATTAAAGGCCCTCAAACTTCAGGTCCTTTGGGAAGCCTGCGAGAGTATGCTCGCGATCCTTGGGAATTTGTTAATAAATGTCATCGTGAGTATGGCCACAGGGTCAAGCTACGGATGCTGCATCAGCGGGCCTATCTCTTATCTCATCCCGACGATATCCTAGGTGTCTTACAGGAAAATGCTGAATCATTTGCAAAAGGTCGCACTTTTCAAAAACTTAAGCTTCTATTGGGTGAGGGGCTCATCACCAGCGAAGGCGAGTTGTGGAAGAAACAAAATCGTTTAATGCGTCCTGTGTTTGGCATTAAACATATGATGAATTTAGTGCCATCTATCCAAGAAATTATTGAGCAACATTGCGTCTGGGCCGATGAACAGAAGATTAATGTTCATCATGAGATGAATACGCTGACGTTAAAAATTATAGCGCGAACACTTTTTGCCTTGGATCTCACTCAAGAGGCTCCTACGTTCTTAAAAGATGTCGAATACATGATGCACTTTTTAATTAAAAAAGTGCGCTCAGTTGTTTCTGCTCCGATGTGGATGCCTCTATCGAGTCACCAAGAGTTTTATGCGGCGAGAGATCGGTTTGATAACTTAATTAAGCGTCTTTTAGTGGAACGCCGCTCGGGTCGCCAACACTCGAATGATCTCTTGCAAATCCTTGTTGATACTAAAGATGAAGACGGCAACCAGATGAGTGATCAGCAGATTCGCGATGAGGTCATCACCATTTTAATGGCAGGTCATGAAACCATTACCAACACCATGGCATGGACGATGATTCTCTTGGCGCAAAATTCCAGCTACCAAGATGTGCTCAATAGTGAATCAAAAAGTTTTTGGCAGAATGGTCAATTAGTCGAGGCGACTTTTAATAAATTGAATATGCATTTAGCAGTTACCGAAGAGGCGATGCGTTTATGGCCTCCGGTTTGGGCTTTTATGAGACAGGCCGGCAAAGCGATTACAATTAACGGTCTTGAGTTAAAAAAGAAGGACATTGTTTTTCTCATGCCCTTTTTTGCGCAACGATCTGCCGACTTTTGGCAGGACTCACTGAAGTTCTATCCTGAGAGATTCTTGCCTCCTCTCAAAGAAAAAGTTATTCCGGGATCTTATTTTCCTTTTGGGCTTGGGCCCCGGATGTGTATAGGCAAGATTTTTGCCCAAGTGGAAGCTAAGCTTATTTTGTCTCATCTCTCCTCTCACTATCGTTGGTCGTTTGAGAATGAAGTTGAGCAAACAGTTGAAGCTGGAATCACGTTGCGACCAACGAGCAACGTTGAGGTTGTTATCAGGAAGCTCAGTCATGGAAATTAAGGTTATTTCCACGTGGGATAAATTGTTTTTCGCAGATTGGGTCAAATTACAAAATCAGCTTTATTCAAAAGCTTCAGTTCCCCTCGAGGACATCACCCACTTTCAAGACTTGTTTGAGGATTCAAGGAGTTTTCCAGAGGACAAGTGGCGAGCCGTTTCAGTTTATCAAGCAGACAAGATTATCGCGCGAGCACTCGTTGCGGTGTCTCGCCTTAATCCGACACTCGCAAAGGTCGGATTCATCGAATGCATCAACGATGAAAGTGTTTTCATGAAACTATGGGAGAAGGTAGAAGTTTTGAGTCGAGAATTGGGTGCGAGTCGCATTAAAGGGCCGATCAATCTTCATTTTTTTGTCAGTTACCGATGGAAAACCTGGGGCAAGGCTCGACCATTTTATAGCGAACCACAGCAGCACAGCTATTATCTCAGTTTTTTTGCGAAAGTTGGCATGCAGCCACTTAAGCGATGGGATACTTTTCGTATAAGGTTTTTCAAAAGCAAAAAGCAGTACGGTGAAATACGCAGCGCCAAGAAGCCTGAGCATCGTCTTCATATTCGTGGCATTGATATGTCACGATTTGATGACGAGATGACGATCATTCATGGTCTGTTTCAAGAAACGTTTAA
>JBIKNE010000340.1:0-3385 GCA_044358855.1 Bacteriovoracaceae bacterium
GGCATTAGAAATCATCAGGACGATAAAAGAAGTTCAGCGCCTACAGAATCCAATGATGGATATCATTGATAAGAATAAGAAAAAGTAATGATGTGCCCCCTGAATTTGGAGGGGCACATCATTAATTAGATCGGAAAGTTAGAATCATTAGACGAACTTCGTGAATCGTAAGAAGATCCTCGAGGCATCATACCCTCTTTTTGGAAATCCCACTTACCATCCGCTTCATTAGCGACAGAAATATCTCTCGCTCCTGCATCTTTAAGAATATCTTTGGCTTTATCCGCCCACTTAGAATCGTCCACATGTACAGAAAGCAGCATTCCTCCATCTGCAACATCATGCTCAAAGCGCTTGGCTTCATACTCTGGAATTCCCATTCCAATAAGGCCACCTGTTACGCCACCGATGGCACCACCAATACCCGCTCCCGCTAAAGCGGCCATAATTGGACCAGCTGCAATCAATGGGCCTACTCCAGGGATGGCCAATGCGCCAATTCCTGCTATCCAACCAAGTGCACCACCCGCAATAAGACCTGCTGATGCTCCAGTGACTGACCCCTCAGGGGCTTTACTATTAAGTTCATGACCCAATTTTTTTCCTTCGTAATCTCCTTGCATTAGGATTGATACATCCGAGTTACGAAAACCACGTGACTTTAGCTCTGTGATAGCTGCTTCCATAGAGGGACGGTGTTCAAAAATAGCAAATACAGCTTTATGACCTTTTTTTAGTTTCATATCAAATTCCATAGAGGCTCCTTGTTATCAGGTTAAGGATGATAAGATTGTTCTGATTGAGTCGTGTTGTTGTCGCGAAATCCACGAGGATTTAATCTATCTTGTGGTCCACCGTTAGATTTGCGCGGACGTTTATTCTTTTCTCGTAAAGCTTTTTCACTACAACTTGGCAATAAATTCCCAGAAAGATCATAGCAAGGATCGACTTCCTCTTGGATGTCATTGAGACTGCCGTTCTGATTTCTTTCCAGTGGATAAGACAGTGGCTTTCCAGGAGCATTATTTGGTTCATAAATCATTGGTGAATTAGCTGAAGAAGGCGTAGCCGTCAGAGCTAGAACAGGTGTTGATAATAGAAATAAACTTACAACAATAAAATTTTTCATGGGTAATCCCCCCTTGGTACATTGACCGTGATCATAGTGCCATCTTGGAAATTAAACATGTCGCTGATGTGTAGTATCTGTAGTGATTCAATTTAGCTTTGATAAATTCCGGATATTTTGTGGCGGACGCTGATGGCCGTAAGCCGTCGGGTTCTTACAGCTTTCAACAAAATCAGCATAGCTGACATCTGCTGCTGAGGCGTGCATCGCAAATAGCGATACTGTAAAGCCCAGAGCAAGCGAAATAATTGGCGTTTTATTCATAAATAATTCCTTAGTTAAAGGTTAAAGATAAACGGACATGTAATATCAAATGTAATAACAGAGACTCCTCCTCAACGAAGGAGCCCCAATCAGTACCTAGAGCAATCTGGCCTGCTTAGCTTCTAGACCTGCTCAGAGTCGCTGGAATCAGAGTCACGCTTTGGTGATTGTTTGTTTTTTTGATCTTCAGATTGCTTACGTGCACGTTCTTCTGCTTGCTTCTTTTGCATGTCTTGATCTTGGTCTTGACGACCTGGTGTCGCACCCTGTCTTGGTCCCTGTGATTCTAGTTTCGAATTCTGATTATTTTGTCCCATGGTAAACTCCTTGGATCTTTCATCTAAAATTAAATGAAATAGCTCGTAAGGGTATGTACCTGATTCAAAAAAAATAGGGTGTGCGACGTATGGTGGTTTTGTGTAATATATTACATCAATTGATTTTGCTCAGGAGTCACTATGGCCGGCACTAGCTTACTTGCTCTTATAGACGATATCGCAACGATTCTTGATGACGTTGCCGTTATGACAAAAGTTGCTGCAAAGAAAACAGCAGGAGTGTTAGGCGATGATCTGGCATTGAATGCTCAACAAGTCACTGGCATTAGTGCTGACCGTGAACTGCCTGTCGTTTGGGCGGTGGCAAAGGGTTCTGTCGTAAATAAAGTTATACTTATTCCCGTTGCCCTTCTCATCAGCATCTTCATTCCGATGCTCATCACTCCACTGCTTATGTTGGGTGGACTTTTTCTATGTTTCGAAGGGTTCGAGAAAGTCTTTGAAAAGATCTTTCATAAAACGCCTCATGTTGAAAAAGAGGCTCTTCCTGTGACCGACATGGCAAATTTTGAGAAAGATAAAATCAAAGGGGCCGTGCGTACGGACTTTATCCTCTCGGCAGAAATTATCGTCATCACACTTGGCACTGTTGCTACCACGACACTTACAAACCAAATTCTTGTCTTAGTTGCTATTGCACTCGCGATGACAATTGGCGTTTATGGTCTTGTCGCAGGAATAGTGAAACTTGATGATGCCGGCCTGTGGCTCATTCAGAAAAAAGGTTTCTCAGCAGTAATTGGAAAAGTATTTCTAAATACCGCTCCTCTCCTTATGAAATTTCTAGGACTCGCTGGCACAATCGCCATGTTTATGGTGGGTGGTGGAATTCTCACTCACGGCATCCCTGCACTTCATCACTATCAACTAGAACTTAATACGGTTTTAGCGACACTCATTGATATGGGTGTAGGTGCTCTTGCAGGTGGTTTAGTCTTGTTATTAGTAGTTATTATAAAAAAACTAAAACCCTCAAAGACTCTTTAGGTCGTTGATACTATAGGTATAAGTCATATTATTTTGATTTAAGCAGATTATAAGTTCGCTATCTCGATGAAACGCCAGTAGTCTGCTTTTATCTGTTCTCAACTAATCGTTTTTAGTTCTTACCTCAGATCACTTAGTCCAAGACCTTTTTTATCCAAATTCAAAACACATTCTCAATCAGCAAAATACAAACAACAGTTTGTCACACCTTAGTGACATTTTTATATCGGAGGCTCATATGAGTCAGAAAATCTATGTTGGTAACTTGGGTTACTCAGTTACTAACGAAACTCTATCTACAAAATTCTCACAATTCGGCAGCGTAAATTCTGCTAAAGTGATCATGGATAGAGACACAAATCGCAGCAAAGGCTTCGGCTTTGTTGAAATGTCATCAAGCTCAGAAGCTGATGATGCGATTCAAGCGCTTAACGGCGCAGAGTTTGAAGGACGTCAAATGAACGTTTCTCAAGCTAAACCCATGGAAGCACGCGACAACAATCGCCGCTACTAAATGAGTTCACAGTCTTGCAGGCTTAGGCCAGCAAGACTGCTTTTTCTAGTCGAGCCGCTCTCTCACCGAATACACCAGCGACTTCAAATCACTCTTATTCTTTCTTGGCTGACTTGAATTGAGGTATGGGTTTCCATAGGTTCTCAATAATTT
>JBIKNE010000341.1:0-3382 GCA_044358855.1 Bacteriovoracaceae bacterium
ATAATTTCTTGCGGCCAGCTACGATTAAAATTCAAACACCACAGTTTCAATGGGTCACCGGCGCTAGTGTGCGCGACAATCTTCGAGAATTTGTTCGTAAGTTCAGTGTTTTTCAAACGCCGACTCTGATGGCCGCACTTGAGAGTGAGACTCTCGATATTGATTTTCTCAAAGTGCAAAAAGCCTTTCTTGATTGGTTTCGTTCTCCCTTAGTTCGCCATCGCGCTGCTAGTAATTTTACTTTTACCGGCGCTCCTTGGTTAGCTGAGTTTCAACGACTTTTTTCTGAAGAGCTTTTACGTCCCTATCAAAAACCTCAAGACGGAGCACTGGCTCAACTTGTTGCGGCCCATTCGACTGTCACGGGACAAGTGGTGAAGTATGCCTTCAGCTCTTATGAGGCCAGCTATCTGGCGTTGCGTTTGCTTTCTCCTCAGTGGGAATTAGATGAACGTTGGTTTGAACGAGAGCTCTCGCGCGAGTTGATTAATTTAGGGGCGCATATTAAGCGCACCCGAGTGCAATCGTGGCAATTGTGGGATGGAAAAGTCGAAGCCGCTCTGTTGGATAGTTATGAAGGTGTGGTCGCTCATGATCGACTCTTGATGTATGGACTACCGGCGACCGATGGCACACTTCAATGTGTGTTCAATAGTAAAGTCTATCGAGGGCTCGAGAGTTTTTGGCCGGAAGATCCCACTCAATCCCTCGAAGAACCGAAAGCTGAGCTGGTGTGTCTGACAGCTTCACGTTTGATGGGCACTGATATCCCTATGATGCTGCTAGAAGAGTTACCCAAGGGAACTCGTTTACAAGTATTAGTTGAAGAACGGCCGGGTGCGAAGCCGGAGTTTTATGTCAACGAAGCACTCGAATTAGCAAGGCCTCTGGTCACCGAGGCCCTCGACTGGCCAGCAGATCGTTGGGAAAAGTTTCAGCGCGGAGTAAGTTGGGATTTATGGGTCGAAGAAGCAGTTGAAAATTCCCGTGGCAGTGCTATTTCTCTTCATGCCAAGAGGTCTATCAATATTATTGATCGAGTCGATAAACGGACACTTAAAGGTGTTCAATATTGGGGCCCTTTGATGACTGAGCGCTTTGGGCTTTTGGGTTACCTGACAGAGGTTCTCTGGGATTTGAACTGATTTACCTAGCTAGGTGAGTGGGCGAGTTTCACGATATAATCAAACTGTGAAAAACCAAGCAGGACAAACTTCTGTTGAATACATCCTTCTCGTCAGTGTGATGATCATGCTGTCGTTTACCTTCTTTGAAAAAGTAAACGAGTACGTCCTCACCAATCCCGATAGTTTGATCAACAAATATCTCTCACAATCTCAACGCTTCTTTGGTTCCGAAAATAGCGGTGGTGGAATTGACGGCAACTACAAAACCTTTAGTTTACCTCGCTAAAAGTCATCTCAAGCACTCGATAAAATTCAGCAACACTGACCGCCCCTGAATGACCACCCCATGGAAGAATAATCAATTCATCAGTGCTCAAACGATGTTCTGTTTTAAATAGTTCCCAATCGAGTCCACGATTGAGAAAATCATTCTCTGATGTCATTATGCGAACTTTTAAATGCCCGCTTTGACGAATTTGTTTCATCCAATGAGTAAGAGTGAGACGCTGATCTTTTTTTTCTAAGAGCTCCCATAGTTCGCCTCGGTAGCGACGAAAGTATTCCTCAAAGCCTTCTGGTTCGGGGCCTGTCGCTTGTGTTGCTTTTACATGAGAGCGCCAAGAAACTTTTGTGGCATCGACAAAGCCATCCACCAAGACCAGCGCCGCCATACACTCTTCTTCTTCCTTATCTAACTGGGCCGGGTAGTCTTTTAATGCAAACTCGCGCGCCAACACATAAAGCTTGAAGGGTGTGCTGCATTTCTCGGCCGCTGGACGATACTCATTGATAATGGCATCAAAGTTTTTCATGGCGACGGGAAGATTAAGCGGAGGCCACAAGAGAGTCAGTCCATTGATTCTTTTTTGATGAGTCGAATCGTGGGCGGCCCAGGCCGAGCCGACTGCTGTGCCTAAACTCTCAGCGATGACTTCTATTCGCGAGACCCGATCGCCGATTTTTCTGAGGGCATAATCAAGGGCCTCTTCCATCACCTGAACTTCCAGCGCCACCGGATCTGTCTTATATAATGGATGCGCTTCCACGTAATCTGGCCCTAAAAGGTTCGGCACCACCAGGACATGTCCGGGAATTTTCTCAAGAAAATCAACGAATTGCGCCGTTAGGCCCTTGCCGGGTTGACCGTATATTCCTGGCATAAATACAAAAAGTTGGGCCCGAGAGGACTTCTGTGAGAAGTAGATAGGAAATTCACCCGTTTTGAAGAGCGGTGATTTGAACTGCTCGATCCCACCATCATTGTGAGTGAAAAATCGAAAGCGTCGAAAGCCTCCCCAAAAGGTCGCCACTGCTGGATTGGAGAGATGGACGGCCTTGGCCGTGGTTGACTCCATGAGAGGTCTCACGCCTGGCGCCCATTGGGCGAATGCGGGAATAGCGAAAGTGAGTGTCAGTATAAGTAATTGAAATTGTGTCAACATGAGCTACCTTGCAGCAGAGTGAACGAAAGTAAAAGGGCAAAACCCTGTCAATTTTACATGTCCTATGGGGTTTTACGCCAGTGAAAGCGTTTTCTCGCTACCATGTAACGCAAAGCACAAATTAGTTTATAGAAATTAGTATTTTTAGTTTTTAAAAGACTCCTGAGGAGGAAGATATGAAGGCCCACACGAAAACTCTAGCTTTGGCCCTGATCGTAGGGATGAGCTTTGGCCAGGCAATGGCACAAAGTGAAGAAACAGATGTGTTGAACTCATCACCTATCGATGTGGATGGCTATCTTCATGACAAGCCAGTCACTGATGGTGAGTTGGAAGGCATTAAGTCTGAGCTTGGTAAGCAAAAGACTATGACTCAATTGAATAAAGAGAAAGCCAAAGAGCTCGGCAAGCTTTCAGGTCAAACTGAAAAGCTACTTGATAGCCAAGACGAATATATCGACGGAAAAATTGAATCGCAGAAAGCGATCAAAGAGTTCAACAAGAAAACGGCTGAGAACGAAAAGCGTTTGAAGTGTTTGTTGGAAGAGTCGAATCATCCTGACTGTGCCAAATGGGTGAAGAAAAAAGCTGAACCTGTAGAAGTACAAGATGTGGTAACAACTGCTCAGGCCGCTCCTGCTCAAATTATTGAAGCCAAAGCTCCTGAAGCTGCTGGCCCATTGAAGCCATTCGAAGAAATTAAACTTCTTCCTTACGGTGGAGTAACAAATTTCCAAGGTGAAGCTGAGAAGCTTGAAACAGAATTTGCTGGCGGTCTTCGCTTAGAAAGTAACGTGACTGAGCGCTTTAGCA
>JBIKNE010000012.1:0-12429 GCA_044358855.1 Bacteriovoracaceae bacterium
TACGCCGCTTCGATCGATGAGATGAAGCATGCAGATATGGTTATCAAGCGCATCTTGTTCTTAGAAGGTTTGCCGAATCTTCAGAAGCTTGGAAAATTGCGAGTGGGCCAAGATATCAAGGAAGTACTTGCCGCTGATTTGGAAGTTGAGTACGAAGCGATCCCTCATCTTAAGAACTGTATCAAGCTCGCCGAAACGGAAAGAGATTACGTCAGCCGTGACCTTTTTCTGTCCATTCTCGCTTCGGAAGAGAAGCATGTAGATTGGTTGGAAACCCAACAAGAGCTCTTGAAGCGTGTGGGTCCACAAAACTATATGCAATCACAAATGGAACCAGACAAAGGCGCGGATTAACATCTGGAGGCCTTATGAAATTTTTCGCTGTATTGCTTACGTTCTCTCTGTTGACTGTAGCTTGTAACAAAAAAGAAGAAGCTACCACTGAAGCAGCTGCTCCTGAAGCAGGTGTAACTGAAGTGGCTCCTTCCAATGCTGCTATGGAATCTCACGACAAAGAGCATCACCACGTTACGGAAGGCGCCGATCACGCTCATGAAGACGCGCATCATGCTGATCATGACCACAAGGCCCATCATCCGAATCATGATGCCGAAGTCGGCAGCGACACTCACACGAACTAGTCTTTAAGAGGGCCCCGAAAGGGGCCTTTTTTTATGGTCAGGATGACCGGTATGTCGTCGAGAGGCAGGAGCCGAAGACGACCGACGACCTTCACCACATCTTCAATGAAAACGGCGCAAACTTTTCGCTGATGCGTTCTGCTTGCTGGATGCGACGTTGATACTGTCCTTCGAGATCCGCATCATGACGATGCTTGTGACTATGAATTGAAGAAAACCAGCTGTAGCAAAGAAAATAAACTGTGACGCCGATTAACCAGGGTTTGAGGTTCGCTCGCTCAACGGTAATACTCGCGATGGGTATTAGGGCGAATGGATACACCAAATACAGATGCCAAAAATTAAAGGGCACTGGAGAGAGAGCTGAAACAGAGATCAGTGAGATGATGGCACACACGCAAAGTGTTTTAAGTTTTGTATACCTTGAATGCCGAAAGAAGCGATAGTTACAATAAGCGACATAGACCAGAGATGGAACAGCAACCAACCATTTGATCACAAACCACGCCTGCTCCCAGAGGGTGGCACTCGCCCAGATAATTTTAGGTAATTGAAAAGTTGTCGCTCCAAAATAAAAAGATGGGTAGCGGAACCAATACAGAAGACCTTTAACGGCTTCGCCAAAATTGAACAAATTTCCAAAGAGAGACACTTTGCCTTGGTTCATCTCCATAATGGCAGGATTATTTTTTAAAGCTATAAAAGTGGGTATCAACATGACTAACAAAACAACGATAGATAGAAACGCTGCCCGTAAATCAACCTTGATCTGTTTTCTCGCCCACAAGAGCAAAGTCAAGATGACGAGAAACAAATGAGAATTATGAATTTGAATAGTGAAAGCCACCGAGAGACCAATCAGAAATGTGCCTAAAAAGTTATCACCGCGATAACAACGATCGAGTCCATAAAGCCACAAACACGAAAGTGGTAATAAGAGTGATGGATTCCAAATAAATACTTCACTCGAGCGCCACGGTGAGCACCAAAAGAGAAATGCAAAGAGGAGAAAAAAAGGTGTTGAGACATTAAGAAATTTCGCGCGGGTGAGAAGCCAGAGTCCTGCCAATTGAGTCAAAAGAATTCCACCCAAGAGGGCTTTGGTGCCTCCGATCGCTAAGAAAATTCCTGTATAAACGGAAACGAGTGAGCCCCAGATAAAATTTGTCTTGGAAGATCTCGGTCCAAATGGAACAAGCTCACCTTGAGTAAACAAGAATCCGCGCTCTAAAAGTTGGCCAGCATCCACCACCATCACATGGCGGCAAGCATAAATAACTGAGCAGATAACCCCTAATAGGATAATCGCCACGATGGGAGATACTTTCATTGTTCCTAGTTTCATTATTTCATCCTAACATGCTCTAGAGGGATTTTAAAAAGAGGAAATCACCATGATTCGGCATCAGACGATTCGTTTAAGTGCCCGCCCGAAGGGCTGTCACATTATCACGGATGATGTTCTCAAAAATGTTCAGCTCCCTCTAGAAGGTGTTCTTCATCTCTTCCTGCAGCACACTTCGGCGGGACTCAGTATCCAAGAAAATGCCTCACAGGAAGTTTTAACTGATCTTGATGCCGCTCTTGATCGGTTGGCACCTCATGATGAAGCACTCTACACCCATACTGAAGAAGGCCCTGATGATATGCCTGCCCATGTCAAAGCAGCCTTGTGTGGAATTTCTGTTTCTATTCCCATTCATCAAGGAAAATTGATGCTGGGACGCTGGCAGGGAATTTATCTCATGGAGTTTCGCGAAAAAGCTCAGGGCCGCAGTATCGTTGCGACGGTGTGGGAATGATCTGGCCAGTCCTCGCACTCATTTTAAGTGTCGCTTGGCTGGCCTGGACAGTGTTAGTCGATTTTTTTGTCGTACCTGCCGTATTTCAAAATGTGGCGCAATTTTTTGAAGCAGGAAAACTAGGTGTCGTCTTATTCAATCGCCTTAATATGTTGGAGTTCCCTCTCGCCTCGGCTTTATTAGTTTTCATCGTTCTTAGCTTTAAACGTTTCAACTCACTCAAATGGCTCATCCCCGTCTCCGTTGTCTTGCTGGGTATTGCAGGAATTTATCTCTTTTCACTCACTCCAAAACTCACCTCGCTCACAGCTGCTTGGGAGTATGCCGATAAGATGGGAACGCTGGGAGCTGGTGGCCAGGACGTCCAACAACTCCATCAAACCTACCATAACGCTTATATTGCCCTAGATACTGTGAAACTAGTGCTTCTAGCTATCCAAACCATCGTTTTAGGGGTTTTCAGCTCCCGCGCAAATCGTTAAAGTCGCCGCCTATGAAGGCGATTGATCTCCCCCGTGGATCGATAATTTTTGCTCCGATGGAAGGTGTCACTGACTCCGTTTATCGCGAGACAGTTTTAGAAACATGTCCCGGCTGGGATGTGCTCGCCTGCGATTTTCTGCGCGTACCAAGTGCTGGCCGCTACCCCATGAAACACATCCTTGCGCACATGGGTTCGCACTTTATGCAAGACGAGCTCAATGCTCGCACCATGTTTCAAATTCTCACTTCGGAGAATGCCCATACTGTAGAGATGGTGAAACAAGTCGCTGATGCCGGAATGGCGTGGCTCGATTTAAACTTAGGTTGTCCGTCAAAGACCGTTTGCAAAAATGGCGGCGGATCGTTCTTGCTTAAAAATCTTTCCACTCTTGAGCGCATCGTAACGGATGTTCGAAAAAATTTCCCTGGGCGCTTTACCTGTAAAGTACGCGTCGGGTGGGCCGATGGCGGCAGCTTCACGGATACTATCAAGCTTTTAAATGATGCAGGCGCCGAGATGATCACAGTTCACGGACGCACTCGCGAAATGATGTACAAAGAGCCCGCGCAGTGGAAATGGATTGAGGAAGCCGTTAAGGTTTCGCAAGTTCCTATCATCGGCAATGGTGATATTTGGAATGCTCACGATGCCCATCGTATGTTGCATGAGACAGGCTGCCACTCTGTCATGGTCGCCCGTGGAGCGCTCAAAACGCCTTGGTTCCCCTTGCATTACAAAGATCATCTGCCAGAATCACCGACGGCACGCTTAGAGATGGCACGACTTTTCCTGGGCCGATATGCCGACAAGCTTACGCAAGCAGGCATTCACGAAGGTGGTGTTGTTCGACAGCTTAAAAGTGTGACTCGTTATATTTTTGATGAACTTCCCGAAGGACAGGCACTTCGTCGTCGTGTGCTGCTCTCTCACACCTCAGCAGCAATCTTTCATGAGATTAATTCTTCTTGTTAAATCCGTAGTCGAGCAAACGATCAAACAATAAAGATTGCACGTATTCTTCACGGCGATAGCTGTTGTAGAAGCACGGATTACTATAATCAATTGGAAGCTCTATTGGGCGACGATAATTGCGCATAATTTGATAGAGCGGCAAAGTCTTTTGCTCCGACTGGCAACGACGATAAAGACTGCTGTTACTGCGCTTAAGATAATCAGAGAATAAGGCGCAAACATGTCCGGCCGTTTTTCCTTTTAGAGTTCCACCTAAAATTGCTGAGTCCGAGCTCAAAGCATCAGATACCATTCTATGAATATCTTTTTTAAAGCTGCGCTCAAAACTTTGCTTGGTGGCTTCAAATCCTTCTAAACGGAAGGCCTGACCAGAACCAGAGAGATTCTTATAAAGATTAATAACACGAATCTCTGCTCCGCGATTTATCACATAACTGCTGTATGAAGGATGATCTGGATTTTCACGCTCTTCAATGTCACGACTCAAATAAAAGTGATCAACCGCTCGGAAGGGACGCTCAAAACGTTCAAATGCCACTTGAGGAATGAGTAGCACTGTTTGAGTGGTGACCTGAGCGATTGAGCCATAACTAAACTCAGCAAACATGGCGTCGCCAAGACTATCAACGCGAGCAATATAATCTTCGTAGCTTTCATCAGGTAGTTGATAGGCGTCTACGAAGGCGCGAATTTTTTCCAACATACGCAAAGTCGCCGTAAACAAGGCCTGATATTGACGAGGCAAAACAGTTTTAGCAGCTGGAAACTCACGTAGGAAGTTTTCCATAAATTCAAATTCTTTGCTGATATTTCTCGAGCTAAGAATCAACTCATCACGCAAATCTTTAAACGATCTTTTTTCGCGAATAGTGGCAATCACAGTCGTAATAATGACTTTTAAATTTCCAATAGTGATTACCGTATTATCATAACGTTCACGAATCGTGAGTGGACGGTTGCCTTCACCTGTTTCTAGAATCTCAATTCCACGATTGGACATTTCATTCAGCCAGCGCGACAGTACTTCATTCGTTGAGTCTGCCGGCGGAATTTGAATATCAAATGGACGAATACGAACCGCAGCGAAATAGCGGAAGATTAAGTTTAGATCGATAGTAACAGCACTGCCCATCTCTCCGACTTTCGTCATGATTTGCTGAACGCGCGAGAGCATCTGCTGGGCACGTAAATAGCGATCATATTCGCCTTCTCTACCCTCTTGAAAACGATTATTAATGATGTCTTCCACTCTTTGAGTATCAGCAATACTTTCACCGGCACGCTTAAGTTCACAGGCCTGGTTAGTAAGAGCTTGGTAAGTACAAGCAATAATCTGATTATTGCGTTGAGCGATCATTTGCGTCAGCGCTTTCTTCACTCCCGTATTACTCAAGATCATGGCGATTTCAGTTCCTACTTGGACTGTTGCCGCAGCTGCGGGCATATAAAGCTGACCGGTGAGCACACCAATATATGAAGTGGCGTTTAGTAAAAGCGGCATGGCCTGCTTCCAGCCACCAATTTTACCAATGCAGTTTGTAGGCATCTGCGAAAGGCTTTGAACCATCCCAGAAATATGACTAAAGAGCTGCTGCTGGTTTTGACTTAATTGCGTGACAGGTGATGTGCGATTATACAGCTCAAATTCATACTCGTTTTCTAAAAGCCCAGCTCGTAATGTATCCATTTGTGTCTGTAGGGTTTGAATACGGGCACTATCATTAGCGTTGTTGGGATCAAGCAGTGCTAGTTCAGTTTGCAATGAAACAAGATAATCTCCATACATTTCACCGTAGAGCTTGCGAGCATCCTGAGCAGTCACGTTCTCATCAACAAGCTTCAACATATTCTCAACGCTTGAGTTAAGCGTTCGATAAGCCGCCTGACACTGATTATCACCATCAATGCGTGTTTCAATCTGAGATCTAATCAGTTCCTGAAAAGACTCTAGCGAGAATTCATCGCGATGAATGAAGCTGCAGTTCTGTAAAAGATTGGAGTTTTTAAGCGTGAAATGACCTTGTGCCTGAGCAGACACACACATAAAAGCACAAGCGATGGCCAGCACACATAATCGGACAAATTCCATGGCGCCCTCATATCACTGACGGCCTTACAGATGTTAAGAAGAGGTAAAAATGACAGAGGCCTAGATGATGTTGGCCTGAGAGAAGGCCACGCGTTCTTTAGCAGTTAGCCCACTTGGAGCATCTTTGAGGATCTTTTCAAGGCGCGGCAACAGCCCTTTTTGATTGGCGATCTGAATGGCCAGACCGGGACGGGCATTAAGCTCTAGAATAATAGGACCCTGATCGGGAGTGAGAACAATATCTACTCCTAAGTAACCCAAGCCCACCATATCAAAACAGCGCGCGGCCAGCTCCAACACTTCTTGCCAGTGAGGAATAGTGACTCCACTTAACAAATGCCCGGTATCAGGATGAGTTGTCACCACTTGGCCATTAATGACCGCATTGTTAGTGGTGCCCGTCTGCAGATCAATCCCAGCTCCAATAGCACCCTGGTGAAGATTGGCCTTACCATCTGATTTTTTAGTTGGTAAGCGCACCATACTCATGACAGGAAATCCTTGATTCACAATCACACGTACGTCAGGGATTCCACCAAAACAGATATCTTTAAAAATAGGATGCATATCGATTTTCTGCTGAAGAATCGCCACATCTGGCCGACCAGAAAGTGAATAAAGACCAGATATGATTCCAGAGATATGGTGGCGAACTTCCTCCATACTCATGATCTGTCCGTTAGAGCGCTTAAAACTAATCCAGCCGTTTTCATCCTTAATGACTTCGGTAATGACTATAATGCCATTACCTTGTGAGCCGTTCGCTGGCTTAATCACAAAAGAAGAGAGATTCGTTACTAATTGCGGGAGTTTTTTAAGATCACCCACACTACCAATTTCTAAATAGTTTTCCGGCATGGGCACACCCCATGCGCTGGCACGGGCAGCCGTTTTAACCTTATCATCAACTAGTGGATAATTTTTGCGATTGTTTTGTCGCAAAATAAATCGCCCAATACGATTATTGATTCCCAGGATACCAAATTCTCGCATTTCGCGAAAAATCACATTCCCGCCTTGGCCTTAAGCTGTTTCACTAGACCACGGAAGCGAATAAATTCTGATAAACGATAACCTTTGTATTTCCCGATCAGCACTAAGAAGCCCATGATCATGAAAAGCAATTCTGGATTGGTGAAAACCAAGATCTCAAGAGTAGAAATTGAATAAAGACCAAACGTCAGCACCGAGATGATAACAGTTCCAAGCAAGGTTTTCATCGTGTTCACGGTACCATCTTCGGTCAGCATAATACTAAATCGCTCAATAAATACCGTCACAATCACAATCGGGAAATAACCGATATGAGACGCTCCAAATGCTTCCGCAATACCAGTAAAAGCGATCAGCATCAGCAGTAGAATAACAAGCGTAAGAATGATGGAAAGTCGGGGAATTGCCAAAAGATAGAGCTTATCAAGGAAGTAGCGTTCAGCGATTCCAATTCCAACCACAGAGAGAAAAAAGAACAAACCAAAACCCAGAGATGTCTCTTTAAAGAAAACAGTGAGGAGAATCGGTGTAAACATACCAAATGTCGGCACACCTAAAATGTTTCTCGCCAAGCAGAGTACTAGTGCACCCAGAGGAATCAAAAGGATGGTTTCAAATATCTCTTGAACATGAGGCGGTAAGCGATAGAGAGAGATGAATGAGAAGAAAGTTCCTTTGCGGATAACTTCTTTACGAAACTCTTCTTTATTAAACTTATTAATAACGGCGCGATCAGCGCGAATGGTATAAACCACATTTTTGCGATTGATGCTTTTTTCGATTTCTTCGTAATGACGATGGACGACTAAATATCGGTCGGGTCTTTCACCAAAATGCCCACGATTTGTATCAACAGGAATCCAACGATTATTCAAAAACACTTCATTGGCAAAAGTCAGCTGCATCTTTTCTTCAGGAGGATCATTGAGCAAAGGTAAGCGCAGCATAGCGATGATACGCACAGGTACATCTTTACGGCGCAACATGTAGCTATAAAGACGCGCCTTCACGAGTGGAGAACCTTTACCAATCGAAAGCGCATCCTTGATCGTTTTAAACTTAATATTTCTCTGAATCTCTTCATTGATATAATAGAAAGCTTTTCGAGCGATCATTGATTTGTCTTCATTGCCTTCAAAAATAGCATTCTCTAATAAAACAATCGCCTCTTCGTCTTCCGGTAGAAGCACAGGCTTTTTGAGATATTTTTTAACCTGCTTCGGATAATTAACGGTGTTATCTTTACTGATTTTCTTGATGATGATCGGTTGAATATCGATGCGCGCACTATAACTCACCCTCTTCACGATGGGCTCTTCACCTAACCAAGTCAGAACTGCCGAATCAGAATTACGATCAATTAAAGTATCGTAGCCTTTCCCCTTAATCCGTTCGTCAGAAATCTTAAGATCTTCTCCGGCGCGCGGAATGGGAAAAGATACCGTAGTCGCTGTAGGATCCTTGGGTCTTAGTGTGACATCAAAGTTCCACACATCATCCACTTTCTGGGGCAAAAGGCTGAGATTGAGAAACTGTGACTTATAAATCAAAAGTCCGGTAGGAAACAAAAATAATAGGGCCACAATCCAGGGAGTAAGGCGTTTCATGAGTTAGTCCCCAGTCACATGTGAGCGGGCGACATCAACAGTGAAATGCCCAAGTAAGAAATTGCGTCCAATCAAAAGCTTGTAGGCCATCTTGTCGCGGTCATTGAGATTTAAAGATATCTCTCGAGTAACAGAACCAAGCTTGAGTTTTTCACGAATGACATAACGTCGCGTAGTCGGGCCAGTGGCATTAGCTACTTTTTGAGTGCTCTCCACTTTACGAGTCATCTCAATCTCAGTGCCTTCTTCGGTACGGGTATAGAACTTAATCCACAACCCGTCCTCGCGTTGCAACTCCTCAATCTTGTAAGCATGCATTGAAGTCGTTTTTGCACCAGTATCAATACGAGCGCGCATTTTGATTTTAAGCTCAGGGACTTCGACCCACTCCACCCTACCAATCATGACCTTATCTTTTAAGATTTGAGCATGACTAAGGCTTGGATGTACCACCCCTAACCACACGGCCATTAGCACCAGGCCTTTCAGCATTTTTAACCCCTGTATTGAATCGACTTATTTTACTCTTGGCAGACTTTAGGTGGCAATAGCGTTAGTCAGCATAAATACTTGAATTAACTGTGTTTAATCCTAAAAACTTGGGCTTCTAGCCGAACAGACCGATAGGTTCATCAAGAGTTCTTATCTGGAGGATGTCATGGCCCTATTTATTCGCTTCTTTGTTTGCTGTAGCTTTATCGCTTTAGGCGCCGCTTTCAGTGTTTGGAACTACCCACATACTCCAGCTCGCGGACTTGCTAGTCATAATGATCACTTTGCCCCACCGAAATTTAAATACGATCCCTCCTATAAACTCTAAGAGTTCACAAGCTGAGAAAGCTGTTTTTTCATTCTGAGTGTTTAGCATCAATCTGATTACCGTCGCATGCTAAAACCTATCCACTAAGTGGAGGTTTTATGCATTTTATTTTTACTCTATTGCTGATTTCTGGAAGTGCTATTGCTAACGATCGCATCAGCGACTCACACACTTGGAAAGATGAAACGAGCTACCTCGCCTGGTGTGAAGATAACCAAGTTATGTCACAAGATTCTACCGGTCGCGTCTTTGTTCAAATTGATTGCAACGAAACACAACAAATTTGCCGCGAAAAAAATATTCGCCGCGCTCAGCGTTTAATTGTGACTGCTGCCTGCTTTAACCAATAAGAAACTTCAAAAGACCCTCTTTACCTTTGTAGGGAGGGTATCTGACCGGCACATCCACCATTGTTGTTTGCTTAAAGACAGCTTTCTTGTGAGAGAACGTTTCGAAGCTTAGTTTGCCATGATAGGCACCCATACCCGAGGGGCCAACGCCTCCAAATGGTAATTCAGAATTGGCCAGATGAATGACGGTATCATTAATACATCCCCCACCAAATGAAACAGATTCTAAGACTTTTTTCTCGCTGTCTTTGTTCTGAGTAAATAAATAAAGTGCCAGAGGTTTATTTCTTTTTTTGATAAAACTTATCGCTTCATCTAATTTTTCATAAGTCAGAATTGGCAACAACGGGCCAAAGATCTCATCTTGCATAATCGGATGAGATTCGTTCACTCCTCTTAGTATCGTAGGAGCAATAAAGCGCTCAGTACGATCATGTTGACCTCCGCAAACAATTTCTGCGTCGGCCATGAGCTTCACTAAACGATCAAAGTGTCTTTCGTTCACAATACGACCGTAATCTGGACTCTGCTGAGGAGTGGTAGAATAGAATTGCTCAATAGCTTTTTTCATCTCGGATAAAAAGCTGGCCTCTAGTTTTTTAGGTATCAAAACATAATCGGGAGCAACGCAAGTCTGCCCAGCGTTCATCCATTTACCCCAAGCGACTCGTTTAGCAGCAACAGCAAGGTTGGCACTCTCATCAATTAAGCATGGGCTCTTGCCACCTAACTCAAGGGTGACAGGAGTGAGGTGTTCAGCGGCTGCTCGCATGACAACTTTCCCGACCGCTGTGCTGCCAGTGAAGAAAATATAATCGAACTGCTCTTTGAGAAGCTGCGTAGTTTCTTCCACTCCACCTAAGACAACTTGTACTTCGTTTTGAGTGAAGACCTGCGAAACAACATCCGCAATAATCTGTGCGCAATGCGGAGTCATTTCTGAAGGCTTAATAACAACACGATTTCCCGCAGCGATGGCCCCAATCAAGGGAGAAAAGGCCAGTTGCACGGGATAATTCCAAGGAGCTAGCACAAGCACGACTCCGTAAGGCTCTTTATAAATGAAACTTGCTCCCGGCTGCATGGTAAGAGGTGTAGCGACTTTTTCAGGTGACATGAGGGAGGGTAAGTCCTTTACGAAATCGGATATCTCACCAGTTAAAAAACCAATTTCTGTCGACCAAGCCTCAAAGCTGCATTTACCTAAATCTTTTTTGAGCGCTTCGCCAATCTGAGCTTGGTCTTTAATGAGAACAGCTTTCAGAGAATTTAATAATTCCACTCGGCGTTGATAAGTGAGAGCACTTTGATTGGCAGCTTGTCGTAGAATATTCACTTTCATAGTACTTCCCTTACTTCTTTTGACTGGCCCACGAGACGAAGAATCGCTTCTTGCGTGACACCAAATGCGAGGCCCATGCCATGTCCACTAAAACCACCTACAAAGGTGGTATGTTTTAAAAAAGATACTTTCTTAATATAGGGTCTCTCTTCATGAGTAAAACCCATCACTCCTGACCAACGTGCCTTCACGCTTAAGTTCGTTTGAAAAATGTCTTCGGCATATTGAGCTAAAGCATTTTGAATGACAGGCGTTGTTTTATCAAAGTCTGAATTCTCACTTTCTTCTTCTAGAAGTCGCATTCCACCCACCAGTAAATCTCCCGTCAACGGGTCTTGCCGGAAATAAACTTTGTGAGGAGGATCGTAGAAATTGCCGATTAACTTATGTTTTGAAAAATCCAAGGCCAGCATTTGGGCCCGCTTTGGTTGAACCCAACTTTTCAATTCGGGATGAAATTGTCCTGCATAGCCATTGATCGCTAGTAAAACGTTGCCGGCTTTTACAGATCCACGCGAACAAATAAGTTTAACCTCGTCTCCAACACTTTCTCCCCAAGCGACAGCTTGTTGAGTAAAAATCTGTACTCCCTTGCTCTCTACATATTCTTTTAAAGAAGTCAGTAGTTTCATAGAATGAAGACAACCTTCATGAGTAAAACTTAAACCACCCACCAAGCCTTTTAGATTTTGACTCGCGAGCGTTGCACTTGAAACCACTTTTAGGTTTTCCGCTTGCAGCGAAAGAAGAACTGATTCATGTTCTGCGAGTAAAGCTTGGTCACGATAGACAGTGGTTGAACCCCAGAAATTTTGTGCCACTGAAAATTTATTGAACAAATGCTCACGCATGAGTCGCAAACTCAGTTGCTTAAAATCCCAATAGCGTTTTGCTTCCTTGATTCCATCTTTGGCAACGAGATTGGCCAAGTAGGAAGTACTCCCGACAGTATTAAAACCGGCATTTCTGCCTGAAGCGCCATGGCCGATGGTTTCAGCTTCGAGAATACAAACCTTGAGCTTTGGAGCGAGCTCGGTCAACCAGTAGGCCAGAGATAGCCCTGCTATGCCGCCACCGACAATGGCCACATCCACCTGAGCAGTCATGGGGTCAGCCGGTTTATTTTGCCAACACGATTGAGTCATAAGCATCCTCTTTGAGACTGCTTAATCCTACCTCTGTAAAAAACAAGAAGGCCCTAAAAATGGGCCTTCTGTTATTGAGAATTTAGTTGATAAGAGCGCTTAAGATGCTTTTTTATGGCCCTTAGCTTTAGCCTTCACTTCACCTTTCCTAATTTCAGGATAGAAGTCCTCGAGATATTCATTT
>JBIKNE010000342.1:0-3379 GCA_044358855.1 Bacteriovoracaceae bacterium
GTTACAACAAACACAAAACGCAAATGAGGTGTGCTCAAAATGACCGGCTCATGAGTCAGCCCTGGACGATTAAGGGTCACGAGTCCCTCTTCATGGGCCAGCCAACTCATAATATTCAGCACGAAATTCATATTCGCTGTTTGATTTTGGTACGCATTACGAATGAACACATCATTACCAATGACCGCCACGCGAGTGTCTTTCTCTTTACTGCTTTCGGTAATTCTTTCGGCCACCATAGCAATACCAATCGGGCCTTTCTTGTCGAGTTTCTCATCAAAGTTGGCCTTGCCTTGCGAAATTGCAGCCAAATCACGTTCGGCCCAGCTACCAGGATAGTCGGAGGTCTGAGCGAGAGTTGTCACTGCAACGTTTTGATAAAGCGGTAACACGGCTTCTAGCGATGAACTGAGCGGAAAAATAGTGCGGGAATGAAATCCGCGAGTAATCGGATGGTTGGCAGAATATTTAGAGATCACCGGAATGGTCGCTTCATTCGATTCTAGCGTTGAGAGACGATCAATCACTAAATCATTAAAAGATTGAATGCCCCACTTAACTAAGAGCGCGCGCAACTCTTTTTGATGGTCTTGTTGAAAGTTAGGTGAATAGGCAAAAAGTAAACTTCCACCTTTCTCGAGCCAGCGCTGCAATCGTTGAATTTCTTGCGGTAAAATTCCGGCCACTGGCCCCCATATAATAACAACATCCGCATCTAGGGGAATCTCAACCGTGCGCTGCAGATCAAGTGGGAGCGCAATAAAGTTCTGTGATTTTAAATGGGCACAAAAAGCTGACAGCCCTTCTTCGCGTGTATTGTCACAGGTTGCTTCTCCATGGGCGCTAACAAAATAAGCACGCGTTTGTCTTTCACGAATAATTTTCAAGAGAGCATTGGTAACACTTAACTCGTCTTGAAGCGCAAAGCTGACACGCTTGCCGCCACCTTCAACCACCACCGTTCCATGATCGTTCACGCCAGCAGCTCGCGCAGCTTGCGGGCGAGTTTCAGGATCAATGGCCTCTAAGACGATATCTCTGCGTACATCACGGAAAAGGCGCAAGAGCGCCATCGCCCGTGTCCACTCGGCCCTACGAGCATAAAGTGTCATTTTGGTATCGGCCGGTAATTGCTCAATTATTTTTTGGCTCTGATCAGAGAGCGTATTAAGAGAGCGCTCGGTCATATCCACTTGGAAAGGAAATTTCCAAGCTAAAAAAGTGACTAAAGCCGTAATACAGCAAACCAAAAAAAATTGTGTCAGCTGGACAAAGCTCGCACGTCCTTGACGACTTTTGAGCCAAGTCACCACTCCCACGCGGCGAGGATAAAATAAAATTGCACCGAGAAGGATAGTAAAGACTGTAACACTTAAGTTAAGCACTAAATGTTCTGGTGCGACTAACCACAAAGTCATGGTTGAGAGAAGTAACAGGCCTTCAGCAATGACCCACAAACTGTACCACCAGCGATTCATACGGCTCACCAGTTCCTACTTTCTAGCACTTTGACGGAAGCGCTGAGACTTAAAAATATAAATGCTAAATAATAAGTAAAATCAGAAGTAGAAAGAATTCCTTTCACCAAGGTTTCAAAATGGCCAGTGACAGATAACCAGCGCAGTGTTTCTGCCACCATGAAGTTATCCGTTCCTTGAGCAATCCAACTCAAAAGCCATGTAAACATGATAAACATAAAGCCTAAAAGAGCAGCGATCACTTGGTTATCAGTCAAAGAAGACGCCAGCAATCCGACCGCCACATAACAAGCTGTATTGAGTGCCAGTCCCAGATAGCAACCTAATAGAACCTTTTGATCAGGCACACCGGCCCAAAAAAGAACTATCGGAAATAATAAGGTTGGAATGAGCAGCACCAAGGTAAACGCCCAAGTCGCCAGGAATTTCCCCAGAACAATTTGAATATCAGAAACCGGTGCGGCCCATAACAGATCAATGGTGCCTTGCTTTTTTTCTTCCGCTAACAAGCGCATGGTCATGGGGGGAATAAAAAACAGCAAAAAGAAATTGATATTCCCGTAGAGACGCAAAACCACTTCTTCTAGAAAACTAATTTGTGACTGCATATCCGCTGGAATCGCCTGGATATTATCCACATATCCCACTAGTAAGTTAAAAAATGTCCAACCGCAAAGGAGAGAAAAAATCCCTATTAACGTCCACGCCATCGGTGAGCGCCACTGCATAGATAATTCTCGGCCTGCAAGAACCCATACAGCATTCATGGGTGCTCCTTATGTTTTGTCACCGCCAAAAAGACTTGCTCTAATTGTGAGCCCGTCATTTGTAGACCTCGCACATCTAGATTAAGTTTCACCATGGCACGTACCAGTTCAGGACGCACATCTTCTTGCGTATTCAAATGAAGTCTAAAATGATGTTGATCAGCCGTCGTCTCGATCGCTGAGATATAAGGCAGATTCTTCAATGCATCCGCAGCAACACTAGGTAATGAAACCAAATTCACATCTAAAATATTTTTTCCACTAAAGCGCTCTCTCACTTCTGCAAGTGTGCCATGGGCCAACAATTCACCTTGAGAAATAATGGTAATGCTGTCACAAACTTCTTCTACTTCATGCAACAGATGACTGGAGAACAAGACTGTCTTGCTGGCCTTGAGACTTTTAATCAAGCCTCTTATTTCCACCACTGATTCAGGATCAAGCCCGGCAGTCGGTTCATCCAAAATAACGAGCTTAGGATCATGGATGAGTGCCTGTGCAATCCCCACACGTTGACGATAGCCCTTGGATAAATTACCGATCAAACGATGAGCGACATGTTGAATCTTCACCATGTCCACAACGCGTTCGAAAGCTTGTTCAGGATTTTTCACCTGATGAAGGCGCGCCGTAAAAAAAAGAAACTCTTTTACCGTCATATCGCGATAGAGCGGTGGATTCTCCGGCAGAAGGCCCACCAGAGATTTAACCTCGTTAGGTGAGAGCACCGGATCGACTCCACACATCAGGACATTGCCCGAGCTAGGACGCAAGAGTCCGCTCATCATGCGAATAGTAGTGGATTTCCCCGCTCCGTTTGGTCCCAAGAAGCCATGAATGACACCTTGGGGAACTTGAAAATTGAGCTCCTTGACGGCAACCAGGCCCGGATAGTCCTTTCTGAGCGATTTGGCCTCAATGGCCCAAGAATGATTAGAGTAACCGAGCATTCAGCTCCTCCAATTACAGTGCACTGTTGTGTTGCCCTAAATGGGATAAACAGTGAAAATATCTATTAGTCACTTAATATCAGTCAGCAATTTTCCGAAAAGTATAAGCATGTCCATTGTAGATAATTTCAAGTCAAGAATTCAAGGGATCAAGTCCGTAGTTTTCACTACGCACGTTATTCCT
>JBIKNE010000343.1:0-3378 GCA_044358855.1 Bacteriovoracaceae bacterium
CTCAATCCCCAGGCGCCGCGGGGAGAGCAAATGAATCAGCTGCCGGCCGAAGTTCGATGGAAGGCAGATAACTACAATCACTTGATGGAGCAACCTACCATCTTTTATGCCGTAGCTATCGTGCTGGCAATCATGGGAGTTGGTGACGGCGTGAATCTTTGGCTAGCTTGGACATACGTGGGGATGAGAGTGATTCATAGCCTAGTACAATCGATGGTTAATATCATTGAGCTACGTTTTGCTTTATTTTTTATTTCTAGCCTGGTTTTGATTGCACTCATAATAAATGCATTGAGGGAGCTAGTATGAAAATCGCCAAAGGTCATTGCCTCTGTGGATCAGTCAAAGTCAGTTTTCCTATTGAAAAAGAAGTCTTTGATGCCTGTCACTGTGGCATGTGTCGCAAATGGGGTGGAGGGCCGGGACTGACTGTGGAGACGGGTGGCAAGGCCAAATTTGAAGGCGAAGAATTTATCTCGGTATATGATTCATCAGATTGGGCTCAGCGCGGGTTTTGCAAGCAATGTGGGACTCACTTATTTTATCGTATGAAGAAGGGGAACTTTTGTAATGTTCCGCTAGGCTTGCTCGAGCAGAGTGAAGATCTCAAATTTCATGTGCAAATTTATACTGATTGTAAGCCAAAGAATTATAGCTTTGCTGACAAAACACTCAAGATGACTGAAGCAGAAGTCATTGCGATGTTTACAGGTAATTAACAATGAGTTTCACAGAACTCATTATTACCGACATCATACAAGGGGAAGGCAAAGTAGCCGTCAAAGGCGCTCTTTGTCTCGTCCACTATACGGGACTACTTACAGATGGATCTAAGTTTGATTCATCGATTGATAAGGGTCGTCCATTTCAATTTGTTTTGGGAACAGGACGAGTTATCAAGGGTTGGGATCAGGGTGTGATGGGTATGAAAGTCGGTGGTAAGCGCAAGTTGTGGGTGCCCTCACATTTAGCTTACGGTGAAAGACAAATTGGAAATATCATTCCACCTCATTCCGATTTGCAATTTGAAATTGAACTTCTAGAAGTGCGGACTCGAGATGATTAAGCTTATTGCTCAGTCTGATTATCAAAATAAAATCTGGAAAAATGGCCGTGGCACGACGCAAGAGATAGCTGTCTCACATGCCGGTGACAACTACGATTGGCGTATGAGTATGGCCGATATTGTAGAGTCAGGTCCCTTCTCACAATTTACGGGAATGGATCGAATTCTGGTGTTGTTAACAGGCCCAGAAATTAAAATCACCCATCAAGATGTTTTGCGAGAGCATTCTTTGCACTTACTCTCGCCCTACCAGTTCTCTGGAGACTGGCAAACATCGGCGAAGATTAGCGAGAAGGGGAGAGATTTTAATTTGATTTATCGTCGAGATAAGTTTGTGGGATCAATTGAATTGATAAATTCATCTTCTCAATCAAAACTTATTCAGACGAAGAATATGGCGGCAGTTTTTTGTTTGCAGGGAAAAATTAAAACGGAGCACGGGGATTTAGATCCTATGGATACTCTGCTTATTTTGAATGATAGTTGCAAATTAGCTCTCGATGAGGAAGCGAGCTATTTATTTATCCAACTCAATCACATAGGCCAGGCCTAGTTTAGTGAAGAGGGCCGCATGAGTGGCCGTATGATTTGAAGCGGCCAGAGTATCGAGAGCGGTATGAATAAATGGATTTTCTTCTTTCACTTTAGATTCACCAGCAAATGAAGCGACGAAACCTTTATAAGTCCAAGAGTAATGATCAGAGCAAGCATAATGGCATTGATCATAACCCCACGGAACTTGCAGATAAGTATCAATCAAGCTGCCAAGAAAGGCGTTTTGCTTTTTATCGGTATTGTCTTTTATCAACGCAATTTTAATCTGACTGCCGTTGTAATTAGTGCCGTCAAATTGCATGACACCCAAGACTTTTTTATTTTGAGTCGCGTACTTATCAGCAATCTCCATTGAGCCACGTAGGCCCACTTCTTCAGCGGCATAGGCCATAAAGTGAATAGTATTGCGAGGCACATAGTTCATTTGAGTTAAGACGCGAATGATTTCCGTAAGGGTGGAAATCCCTGAGGCATTGTCGTCGGCACCGGGAGCATGAGAGTGATTGCCTTCATCATCGGTATTTATCGAATCAGCGTGTCCGCCTAGCACAATATTGGCAGATGTCTGCCCTTTGATGGTTAAGATGACGGAAGGCTGAGGCCATTTATTATGGTAGAGCTTGGTCACGGTAATATCTTGGCGATGCTGAGTCATGTTTCTCCAGCGTGTCGCTAAATCTTCGAGGGCCTTAATACCTGAAGGAGAAGTGTAGTAACGATTATGATACGAGCTAAATTCCTCGATAAAATTCAGCAACTTTTCTTCGGTCACATGTCCCATCGCTTCGTTCACTAATTGCGGGCGATCGATTGAGTAGGCGAGCTGATTAATAACGGGAGTACTTTTAGGAAGAGGCGAATCGGTGACAATAAAACCGCCGCATCCACGATTTTTTTGATGTTGTTCTTCAGAAATGAGCTGTAGGTCGGTTTCGTTAACGAGGTAAGTTTTGTCAGCCGTTTTAAGAAACAGCTCATCAGACCAGGCGGTGGTACTTACTAAAACTAAGAGGATAGCGGCCACATTTTGCATGATTCTTTCTACCTCAGATAGAGATAGCTAGACGAGTTTTTTAGCAAATTGAGCAAGGCCATTAACGACAGATTCGTAAAGACTATGATTTTGCATCTTATCTGGGCCAAAATAGTCGGCTAAACGTTCACGAATCAGAGGGAACTGTGAAGTCCCACCGGTTAAGCACACTTGCTGGACATGTGCGGGCGTGAGTTGAGCTTGTTTGAATACTTCCAGCATGCTGTCCATGACCTCCTCAACAGTCGCGGCAACAGATTGTCTAAACCCTTTGTCGGTAACTCTTTGTTCAATAGCGATACCAGGATATTCATATCGGAAGATGGATTCAGTATTTTTTCCAAGGGATATTTTAGTTTTCTCTATCTCATTAAAGAGTGGAAAGCCCAATTGGGCTTCAACCAAAGTAAAGAGTTGTTCGATATAACGTTGATCTTCAGCTGAGAGTGCAAATTTGGCAATCTGTTGCAGGAATTCCCAAGTATCGCGCTCACGCAGATGAGTAATGTGGGCAGGAGAGCAAATTTTCTTTAAAAGGCCTTTTGGGAATTTCAGCAGATTCTCACTGCCGGGAAGTTGGTATTCAAATTGGGTCCCAAAGTGTGGAGAAATAAAATCTTTCATCATGACACCATCAAGCGCATCTCCTGCTAGAAAGACGCCACTTAATCCCAAAATTTCACTATTTTTCATAAGCGTGAAGTCAGAGGTTCCACCACCAAAG
>JBIKNE010000013.1:0-12388 GCA_044358855.1 Bacteriovoracaceae bacterium
AAAAGAAGTGCGAATAAATTCACTACCTGTAGCCTTGGCGATTGTTAATCCCATGATTAGCGATTACCCGGTCACGGTTCAGTACAATGCATCTATTTCTAAAGATGATGTGGCGATTACCTCTTACTCTTGGGAATTGGTGGGTGAGGGAAGCTTGGGCACCACTCCAAGCGGCAGTATAAGTTTTGAAGAAGAGGGCGCTCATCTATTGCGCCTCACAGTGGTTGATAGTGATGGCCAAGCCGCTTCGAAAGACTATCCTGTGCTAGTTCGCTCGAACCCAGCTCCAGTGGCCAGTTTTACAGCGACTCCTGAAACACAAAATCTACCGGCCAAGGTTAAGTTTGATGCCAGAACGTCGAGTGATGATAAAAATATCGCTCTCTATAAATGGAATTTTGGTAGCGAGGGCTATTTTGAATCAAGCTCTCATCTTGCAGAATTTATCTTCCAAAGTGCAGGGCCTCATGAAGTGGTGCTCACGGTGGTGGATAGTCAAGGCACTGAGGCCTCAACACAAGAGAGTTTAAGTTTTCAAACAAATGCCGCTCCTGTCGCGGCTCTCGTTGCTGATGTTGAAGAAGGAGAAATTCCTCTCGCGGTTAAATTTGATGCCAGCACAACAACTGACGATGAAGCGGGTATTGAGTATTCATGGAATTTCGGTGAAGGCCCCGTCATTGGTGGAAGTAAAATTTCTTATACCTTCAAAGAGGCAGGAAGTTTTGAAGTCACCGTGACCGCGACTGATCGCCAAGGGCTTTCAAGTCAGGCGTCAGTGACGATTGATACAACCGATGCCACGCAAACAGATACTCAGGCTCCTACCATTCTAGCGGGGCCAGAAAGTGGACCGATTGCTGAGAATCAAAATGAAGTAGTGCTCGCACTCAATGATGATACAGCAGTCAATTATGAAAGCTTGCGCATCTATTGGAATAATGCACTCTTGCCTCCAGAGCGCATCACGGTAGATGCTCCTAATAATATTGTTCGAGTTTCCACTGGAACAATTACGCAAGGTGAGAGCTTCACTCTAGGCGTGAAGGTCACAGACAATGCAGGCAATCTGGCGTCTAAAGGTTTCTATTACCAAGTTCTAACTCCAGTCCCTGCTGATACTTTTGGGCCTATTGTGAATTTCATTCCGCAAGGGGGAGATCTCACGACCCTTACGCCACAAATCACCGTGGCGCTCTATGATCCTGCAGGAGTGGATTTCTCACAGATTCAGGCCTATCTCAATGGCGATCTCATTCCTGGAGCACGAATCACAACTGATTCAGCGAATAGTCGCTTCATCATCACACTTGATCAAGATTTAAGCCTTACGGCCAACGAGATTAACACCATTCAAGTCAGTGTGCGCGATACTATCGGTAACGTCTCTTTGGCCGGAGTAGGTTTTGACACTCGCACAGAGAAGACTACGATTGTGGAAGTTCCTGGTGTCAGTCAGATTGGTCTGAGTATGGGTAATGTTCATTCATGTCATATAACAGCAGATCGAAACGTGAAGTGCTGGGGTTTTGGAACTAGTGGTTATCTAGGATACGGAAACACGCAAAACCTTGGGGACAACGAAACAGTAGATCAAATCCCAACCGTTGAAATTGGTGGATTTGCGGAGCAACTAGCTCTTGGAGCTGGTCATTCATGTGTTCTTCTCACTGATGGAAATGTTCGTTGCTGGGGTCTGTCCGATCAAGGACAGCTCGGGAACGGAGATAATGTCACAATTGGCGATAATGAAATTCCTACTTCAAGACCTGTGGTTTCTCTGGGTGGAGCGGCCGCAAAAATTGTCACAGGTGGATTTCATAACTGTATTTTGAAGAATAGTGGAGGGCTATTGTGCTGGGGCTATAACGCCTTTGGACAGCTTGGCCAATCGACAACACAAAATATCGGTGACAACGAACTTCCATCAACATTTGCAGATATAAACGTGGGTGGAACATCCCCAGTGGTTGATGTAGCAACCGGAAACTTTCATACCTGTGCTTTGACAGCAGCAGGTGAGGTGAAGTGTTGGGGGCGAAATAATTTTAGACAAATTGGTTCTTCAAATACCGCACTTCTTATTGGCGATAATGAAGCACCATCGACTCAAGCTTTCTTAAATCTAGGTGGAGTCGCCACAGCGATTGCTGTAGGTGCTGAGCATAGTTGTGCTCTTCTGCAAAATAAAAGAGTTAAATGCTGGGGCCGCAATGATGTAGGTCAGCTTGGTATTGCCACAACCGTGGTGCCGCTTGATGCGACGTCAGCTCCGTTGGTTGATGTAGGTGAAGACGTCGATAAAATTGCAGCCGGTGGTAATAACACTTGTGTGATCACGGTCACAGGTAAGGCAAAATGTTGGGGTGTAAATAACACGGGACAATTAGGTCTAGGAAATACACTCACAATAGGTGATAACGAGCACCCTTCAAGTGTGCCGCATATCGAGCTTGGAAGCCTTGTGAGCTTTGTTGAGCCAGGTGGAAACCATACCTGTGCCGTTACGGACACATCACTTCTTTACTGTTGGGGTAATGGCTCTTTAGGACGCTTGGGTTATGGGAATACGCAAACCATCGGTGATAACGAATTACCTATCACCGCAGGGCCAGTAAATATTAATGGTCTTGGTGGCCCGCAAACTGTTATTGCAAAAGTCAGCTCTAATCCATCCTCAGGTGAAATTCCACTGACGGTCAGCTTTGATGGTACGGAGTCGAGTTCAACCGTTGGTGCGATTCAAAATTATCATTGGGATTTTGGCGATGGAACAATTGTCGATGAAGCAACAGGGACTCCTCAGCATACCTACACACAAGTCGGAGTCTTCCTCGTCACTCTTACAGTACGAGATGGTAATAATAACGAAGCTACTGTTAAAACTGCCGTGAGCGTGGATGCGGACGTAGTCCCTCCAGTTGCGCGCTTTATTGCCGATGCTGATGCTCATAAGATTGGTGATGATTTTACCTTCGATGCATCAACGTCTTATGATCCAAAAGGCTCGGTGGAGAGTTATTACTGGAACTTCGGTGACGGCCAAGTTCTAAGCACGACAAACCCGATTGCCACCCACTCTTATCAGACGCTAGGGATTTTCTTAGTCTCGCTAAAGGTCTATGGCTCAGATAACCGCGTCTCAAGTGAAACCTTCTATCCAGTATTCGTTAACGATATTAACGAAGCCCCACTTGCTCGCTTAAGTTGTACGCCTGGAAATTACGAGGTCACATGTACAGCTTCAAATTCAGTTGATTATGATGGATTTATTGGAGCTTTTGAGTGGGATATGGGGGATGGGACTCCGTACACCACAGAGTCAGTCACTCATAGCTATCCAGTTCCAGGAAACGGAAAATACAAAGTAAAATTAACCGTTCATGATAACGGTGGCTCTTCGCACACGATAGAATCCCAAGATTATATTTTTGATACGACCGCACCAGTTATTACCTCAAATATTACAAGTCAGACGATCACTAACTCGCGTGTGGATTATCAAATCAACGTGGACGATGAGAACTTCACCACCACAGAGATTTGGCTCAATAATCAAAAAGTTCTCACAAGTGATGATCAATCTCTCGCGGGACGCCTCGTGCTTGCCAATGGAACGAACCAAGTTCAACTCAGAGCATTTGATGGAGCAGGCAATCAAGCGACAGCACTTAACTACACTATTCAAGCTCAGAACACGGCTCCAGTTATCCAGCTAGCTGATCCAGGTGAGGTTTATACCAATAACCCAAGCTTCACGGTCGCTTTTGATGTGGTAGACGATAGTTCGACCAAAGCGTCGATCATTTTAAATAACCAAATCGTCTTGCAAGACAGTACTTCAAAAAATATCAGCCATCCGATCACTCTCGCTGAAGGGACAAACCGCATTGAGGTTGTGGTGCTCGATGAAGCGCTACAAGTCGCTCGTCAAGAAATCACCGGCATCACTCTTGATACCACAGCTCCGCGCTTGATTAGCATCAAGCCCACAAACGGCAAGCGCTACATCGGCCAGACTCAATTTAATGTGACAGGTGAGGCGAACGAGCCACTCATTGCCGTCACGATTGATGGTGATGGTGTGACCCTCGCTCCAAATACTGCGACTTTTGAATATCCAAAAACTCAACCGGCCGAAGGCGAGCACTCATACACCATTGTGCTCACTGACAGGGCGGGTAACACCACAGAAGCCGTGCGGACGTACGAAGTGCTTCAGCATATCCTTTACGGCCAACTCGTAACGGTCATTCCTGATAATGGCGAGCTTCGTGTAGTAGGTATGCCAGGAGCGACTCGTTATCCAAACCAAGAAGTCGAAATTTCTGGTGGCTTCTTAAATTCAACCACGGTCACTGCCAACGCCGATGGCTCGTTTGAAGGACGTATTTCATTCACAAACTCAATCGAGCTCTTCGCAGAAAGTGCTGAGCTTGGCTTTAGCGAAACCTTTCGCATTAACTACGCGGTCGATACGACGCTCTCAGGTGTTGTGAAAGACAATCAGGATAATCCTCTTCCTGGAGTCACGGTTCGAATTACCAGCTCTGGTCAGACAGCGATTACAAATGAAGGCGGTGTCTTCAGTATTCCAAGTCCAGCCACTGGTGACCAGCAAGTTGAAATTGATGGAACGACCATTCCAGAAACCGTCACGCTTGGTGTAAAGAAATTCTCGAAAACAAACTTGAGCCTCAATCTTGGCTTTAAAGACCTAAACGTCCTCCCAAGAGCGGTTTACCTCACACCAATTATTGTGGATGGAACTGAAACAGTGGTGGAGCCGGGGCAAGCAGTCTCGGTAACTTCTCCTCACGCTCCAGGAGTTGAGCTTGATATTCCTGCTAATGCTGCGATCTTCCCAGCAGGGACAGAAGTAGAAATTAATGGCGAGATGAAAAACGTAATCAATATCGCTGAAACTCCAGCCGCGCGCTCAAGCGTGCCAGTTTTAGAAGAAGCGACCCCAGATGTCGTTTACTCACTTGAGCCCTCTGGTCTTGAATTCAGTGCGCCAATTAAACTCACATTGCCTAACGATAACGAACTTGGAGTAGGTACTCGCGTTGTCATCATGTCAAAAAATAGTAAGACAGGCGTTTGGGAAATTGATGGAGCCGGTGAAGTAACTGCCGGCGATAAAATTGAAACTCTTCCCAATCAAGGTATTACTCACTTCAGTGAAGTCTATGCAGTCCCTTATGGCCTAGACGTTGCTTCAAGAAGTAACGGTGAGCTTCCAACGATTGATGCTCAAAGCGGAGCACTCTCGACAGCAATCGAGATGCCTAGTTTTAAAGTGATGGGCCAGGATATTACTCCGGCCTTAGTTTATAAGAGCACATGGGCCGAACCTAATGCGCTCGTTTCAAACGTCTTTAACCTTGATCGTACATACCAAATTCAACGTGTAGACGCTGGTTCAGTGGGAGGTTTCGGTTTAAGTAGTTCTGCACAGGCAACACAAGAGATTTGGAGCACACCAGAATCCATCACTTCGCAATTTGCAGTGGAGAATATTGAAAGTGACAAAATCACTTTCAATGTGGCCAATGCTCCCAACCAAGCAATTGTTTCTTATGCCCTTGATCTCAAAAATCTTATCTCGGGGCAGTATTTTGCTCGATCAACCTACGAAGTGAAGTATAAGCATCTGATCAAAACGACAACGGTCGTGAAGTCTAGTGGTATTACAGGCAGCAATCGCGAACAAAGCGTAGATAAGCAAGTCCTCTATGAGAAAATCTTCCCAGAGCCTTTAGGACAAGTCATTCATCATCAGAATAAATCTTCATCAGAGTTTGGTGCAGGTTGGAAGCTTAACTTCACACAGAATATTCTTAACCCAGGAAATCCGCGTCTTCTGATTGAGGAAAGCTCAGGTGCAACTTCTGCCTATACGCTGGATAACACTATTGAAACGCTGGCCTACGATGAAGCTGGAATTCAGACAGCTTCGCTTGATAGCTCTGAATCCGTTTCTTATGTTGCAGAGAATGGGGAAGTAAAAAGTGTTGATCTTTCTGATGGTCAGAGCGTATCAAATGCTCCAGTCGATTCACTTTTTGATATTCAGCCGTATGTAGTGGATCAACAAGTCAATGTCGCTTACGTGAAAAGCCGCTCAAGTAAGAAATGCTCAGGGCAGAAAGTTTTTGGGGAATGTGCAGGTCATTGGTACTACAGCTATAGTATTGGGTGTCAGCAAAACCGCTATGATGTTGAGCCTGAAAAAAATCTAACTGCCTTCAAAAAAGATGGGAATCAGTATTTCTATCTTGATCCAAAGGGCGCACTCTTTAAGTACGCAGGCTCTGAGAGTCTTGTGACTGGAACCGTGGGACGACCAAATCGCATCAATCTTGCAAATACGAAGGCTTTCCCAAATATTGCCAATGCATGTAATAGTGCTTTAGGTGAGAGCTGTAATTCAACAAACATGATTCGTTCACAAGTTTGGACTAAGTCGTCAAACCAGCGTAGCAGCTCATTTACACCTGGATTAAGCTACTGTGGCACGCCACCGGTTGCTACTCCTCCAGCTCTTCTCGCTAGTAACTACCCACTGGGCGGTAGCTACGCAACTGGAACACTCACGCAGTCTAAGTTCAATAATCCAATGGACTTTGCTGTCAGCAAAACTGAAGGCGGCGTCATTTACATCGCCGACACAGGTAATAACGTTGTCCGTAAAGTTTTTGCAAGTGGAAACGCAGTAATTGATTTTGCTGGTAATCGCGGTATGAGTGGCAATGAAACTACAGGCGATAATCAAGTCGCAACATTAGCGACGATTATCCATCCACGTGGCGTTGAAACGGACAGTGCCGGTAACGTCTATATCTCAAGCGAGAATGGCCATATTTGGAAAGTTGATCTGAATAACAAGCTTAAGCTTCTGGCCGGTAAAAACCGGACACCTGGGCCAGTTGAGAGCAGCACACTTGATAAACTCAATCTTGTTCGTCCATCTGGGCTCGTGCTCGATGAAACGAAGAATCTTCTCTATGTTGCTGATACTGGTAACAACCGTGTCATGGCACTTGATTTAGCCGAAGGGAAGGCTAATCAAGTAGCAGGTAATTTCCTGTGTCAAGCAGGCCCTGAGTTCATTCTGAATGGTTCACCAGCTCTTGATGTCTCAATCTGTTCGCCAGAAAAGATCGGCCTTGATGAAAATAAAAACCTCTTGGTCCTTGATAAGGCGAACAAGATGGTTCGTCGTATCAACTTCAATTTCTCTGGTTCAGGTAGTGCTGTTTACAAAACACTTGCAAAAGATGGCTCGAAAATTATTAGAAATGAAGATGGAACTTTCAAACGTATCTATCGCGATCTTAATGAAATTATCTACAACTCGGCTGGCCAGCAAATTGCAGCCAAAGATCGTCTAGGTAATACAACAACCTTCACCTATTCGGACGGAAAACTTGTTACCGTGGTTGATCCTAAGGGCGGGGTCTCATCGCTCACTTATAGCGGAGGCAAGCTTGTTTCCTTTATTGATCCAGCCAACAGAGAAACGGAATTCGTTTTTGATGGGCATAAGCTTGTAGGCGTTAACTATCCCGACGGAACAGGTAAGTCTTTTGATTATGAGGCAAGTACGAATCTAATGGTGAGTGAAACCAATCAGCGAAACTTCACGACAAGCTATCAGTACGGAGCATGGAAGCGATTAGCGGCAGTTGTTCGCCCTGATAACACCAATATCCAGGTCGCAGAAAATATTTCTGAAACCATCGGTAACAGCTATACTGGCGGTACGATGGGCGAAGTGAAGTCTTATGGCGAAGGAAATGAAGAAGGCAATGAGCTCTCAAATGTCTACACCAACGCTAAAGGTATTGAGACAAAACTTAAAAACGATCTCAAAGGTTATGTTTCAGAAATCACCGATGCTCTAGGTAGAAAAACAACTATTGAACGTGATCTGGATGGAAGACCTACTAAGATCACAAGGCCCAATCTTGAATACACCGATATGACTTATAACGAGCGCGGTGACTTAGTGACTAGATTTGAGTCGGCTTCTGGAACGACTGATACTTATTCTTATTCGGCAGAAGGAAAACTCATAAGCTACACCACGGAAACAGATGGCGTGAGTCGCACAAGTTCGAATACCTATTATCCCAATGGTCAGCTCTATACCGAGCGTGATCCAAATAACCGCATAGTGGTGAGAACTTATCTACAAAACGGATTATTATACTCGGTTGAGAACGATCTAGGTGAAAAGTCGACTCTGGGATACGATACTAGAGGTAACGTGCGGACTACTCAAACGCCAAAGGGTGAGGAGTCACTCATTATTCGAGATATCTCGGGTAATGTGATTCAGAAAACTGATGCCAAGGGTGTTACTTCAAAATATGGCTTCGACATGTTCAACCGCTTGATTCGTGTGGAGACAGGTATTACTGGAAATCGTCCAGCGGGGGATGTCACTCAGTATCAATATTCTGGAACAGGGCAGCTAACACAAATCACTGATCCACAAAACAACGTCACAACTATTGAGTACAACTCGCTTGATCAGTTGATCAAAAAGACTGGAAGCCTTGGCCAGATCACTGAACTGGCCTACGATGCCAACGGAAACGTGACGTGGGAAAAAGACCCGAATGGAAATATCAAAACGTTTGAATATTCAGATACCGATCAGCTTTTGAGAAAAGTTCTGCCAGATAACTTGTATCAAATGGCCTACGACGATAATGAAAATCTCACTTCAATCTCAGACAGTGATTCTCAAATTGGTATCACCTATGAAGAATTGAATGGAGACTATCTAGTAAAAACAGTCAGTTCACAAGGCACAGAGCTGCCAAGTGTGACCCTGACGAACACTTTTGACAGATTTGGAAATCGCACTCAACTTCAAACGCCATATGGAAGTTTTGGATACACCTTTGATGCTGGAAATCTCTTAACGAATGTTTCAAATCCGTTTGGAGAAAATTTTGCCTTTACCTTTGATGCTGCTAATCGCTTGAAGACGATTACACGTTCAGGCTCAGTCACGACGATGGATTTCGATCAGAACTCGTTTATGACAAGCATAGTACACAAGCGTGGAGCGACGACTGTTACCCAAGCTCTCTACACGGCAGATGCGGTTGGAAACAAAATCACGAAGACAACGCCAGAGGGTGTCCACAATTATTCTTATGATGAAAATTACCAATTAAAGACAGCGACCAACCCTGAAGGTGGCACTGAGTTTGGAAGTGAGATTTTTAACTACGATTCTTTGGGCAACAGAACCAACGATCAATTGGGGGCCTACGCTTATGATCTCAAAAAGCAGCGTCTTGTTGAGGATCATCAAAATTTCTACTCATATGACAATAACGGAAATATTGTTACTAAATCTCGCAAAGGAATGAATGGAACTTCGGTTAACTACATTTACTCAAGCGATAATCAGCTTGTGGAAGTTCAATTCTTCGAGAACTATTTAGCTGTCAAAAATGTCTTCTATCGATACGACGCCTTAGGCCGAAGGACTCAACGGACAGTTGTTCATGCAACTAACCCAAGCGCTCCTGTTTCACGAGTCTGGGTGTACGATGGATCAGAAATGATTGCAGAGCATGATGGAGAACTCAATCATCTTGCAACATACACGCAGTCAACCATGAGGACAGATGACACGCTTGCAGTAAGAGTGACGAGTGCGGGTGTATCAGCCGGATTGGCCCAAGCTAGCGGAACTTACAACTATCTGAAAGATACTCTTGGTTCCGTGGCAGCAGTGACGGATAATGCGGGAAATCTTGTCCAGAGATATGTCTATTCCAGCTTTGGTAAAATCATTTCGATCAAAGACGAGACTGCAAATGATGTGACGGCAAATGCTCCACTGAAGACAGCTTATGCTTATACCAACAGAGAGTGGGATGAAGAAATTGGATTATATTATTATCGTTTGAGGTATTATGACCAAAATGTAGGAAGGTTTTTAAGCGAAGATCCAGATGGTGGAAAGGTTGCTAATCCTGAAACGTTTAAATCGAGGTACACCTATGTACAGAACAATCCTATTTACTTCATAGACCCAACTGGTGCTGTCGCCGAAGTCAAATTTAGCTTTGGCGGAGTTAAGTTCTCTTCTAGCTGGAAGTCAATCGCGTTATATATCGCGAATCCCTATGCTGCTATCCCCAAGCTTTTCTTGAAAGGCAAGGACAGTGATAGATATGATAATGTTGTGATGGCATCTTATGTTGTTGCTGCAGCATTTGCTCTTTCGCCAGCTTCTGCTGCCGTTGCTCTTAGTTCAGTTGTTATTAGTAACATAGGTAGAGAAGATCAGGGTAACTTCTTCGACAGTCTTGACGACTACTCAATTCAGTTCTTAGTAACGTTTAGTATCTCAGAGTTGTCTGGAGGGCCAGACATGAGCGGAGATCCAGTTTTGAGGGAGATTGGAACTAATATAGCAGCGAGATTGCTATTTGATTCAATTGAAAGAACCTATGGTGTTGGTACATTAAATACAGTCAAAGCTGGATTATTTATAGCCTTTCCTGGACGCAGAATTTATCAAAACTTCAATTCACCATATCCTTATTTCGTAACGATTCCACTTATCGAAAGGAATTATCGATGAAATCTTTATTTTTTTTAACTATGATTTTCTTATCGAATTCAGTATTTTCATTTTCTATGAGGACGTGCTCTAGAACTTTTAAAAGTTATGGCGGTTCAGAGAATTCTCAAATGATAATGGGCCTTTTTCATACGACATCTTCTTCGGCTCAATTTACAACTTCTACGGGAAATTGTGCTGCCATAGGAATGAATAAGGAAGAACGTGCACAATCCTTTTATGCGTTTAATCATGAAAAGATCCTTGAGGATGTTGCAAAGGGGGGAGGTGAATACTACGCTTCCCTTTCTAGACTCTGGGATTGTGATGATAGACTGACTCCTACGGATGAGATTCGTCGGAACTATCATTCAATAAGTAAACTTGAATTAGAAGATCAATACATGTCACTTAAGGGGAGTTCTGGTTGTAAAGCTAATGGAGTAGAAGTTACTAATTAATATATTTCATAGAGATATACTCCGTTTACCTGTGTTCATTCGGCACAGGTAAACGGAGTTATTAGATAAGCTGGTTTATGGTTTTTAGTAAATTATTTTATATCTTAACTCTTTGGACTCTCGTCTCTTTTAATTGGAGAAAATGTTCAAACCAGAATCTTGGAGATGCATCAATCTTTGGAGTAACAACATCCTCAGGTCAGTTCACAACCTCAACAGGTGGATGCGCTGCTATTGGAATGGCTAAAGAGAATCAAGCTCAGGTTTTTTATGCTTTTAATCATGAAAAAGTCCTCGAAGATATCGCAAAGGGTGGAGGGGAGTATTACTCATCTTTATCGCGACTTTGGGGATGTGCTAATAAGCTAGATCGCTCTTTGGTTCAACAGAGGTACATGTCTTTAAATCAACTTGAACTTGAAGATCAATACAGGGCCGTAAAAGGATTTTCAGGTTGTAGTGACAGGCTCGGAAAAAATTGAATTAACTGTTCCTTGCCCAAGGTGTAGACTCTGAAGTTGCAATTAGTCGTTCTATTTACCATATTGAGTACCGTTCTCACGGGAGTATGCTGCTGGAAGGTTTATAAAGAATTGAAAAATAATAAAAAGGAAACACAAAGCTTCATTTCGTATTTCTTTAATTCTTTTCTTGAACTTGGTTGGGAAGGGGCTGCTGTTGTTTTTTTTATCATTTCAATCGCTGGAATCTTTCAAATGGTAAAGATGTGGTGAAGTGATGATTAAGTGGAAACAGCTTGTTTCTGTTTTGACGTTCTCTGGCTTGGGCTATTTCCTCGGAATGGTTGTAAGCAAAGCGGATTCTTTACTGATTGATATAGGAGTTACTTTATTTGTTGGAGTTGTGGCCCTAGCACTAAGGCATTTCTATATTAAAAAGCATGGAGCATTACCAAAAGTATCTTCAAATCCAATATCTCTATTTTTAAGACAGTTCTTCGCTTCCGAGGGTGTGAGTTATAAGGATCCGGGGACGAATGAATCAATCTTCATTGCTCCCAGTAGAAGGGGGACGAGGTTTTTAATTTTTCTTGCTTTGTTATTATGTATAAAAGTAACAATCGGACATTTAGACTTCAGTTCTGAAGTGCTTTACTGGGTGACTGTTGCTCATCTCGTATCTGACGTATTAATCCAAATGAAAAGCGTGCGGGTTTTGCGAGATACTTTCAGTAATTGCTATTTGGAGTTGTCTTTAAGGCAGCGCTATTCGACTGAAGCTGTGATCAATTTATCATTAATTGTTGTTTTTATTATGAATTTGCTTGCTCCAGATAACTAAGAGGCTGTTTGCATGTGGTTCCTAG
>JBIKNE010000344.1:0-3364 GCA_044358855.1 Bacteriovoracaceae bacterium
GGTCCTACTCAAGACTTTCGCTTGGGCTCAATGGATCTTAACGGCTCACGAGAAGGTATCGACATGGTTGCACAAACTCCTTGTTCAATCGGTTATACTGGTATGGGATATCTCTCTAACCATGTTAAAACCATTTGTATCGCGAAAGATTCACAATCTCAGTGTATTGCACCAACACCAGCAAACGCTCTCGATAGAAGCTATCCGATTGCACGAGAACTTTTCATGTACACCGTTGGCCCTCTAAAGTCTGATCTGAAAAAATTTTTCGACTGGATCAAAACTGATGCCGCTAAAAAACTTACCATCCAATCAGGCTTTGTGCCGGTTCCTTGAGGTTTAATTGGAAACACAATCAATTCGTTCAAAGCGCTCCGTTCGCCCTAGAAGCGAGAGAGTCATTGAGGGTTTAATTAAGGCCGGTGGCATGTCGAGCATACTCTTCATCGCAGGCATCTTGTTGTTTATCTTAAAAGAATCCTCTGGCTACATCTTTGGAAGCTTTAACTTTGTAGAATTCTTTACGAGTGGCGAATGGAATCCTGCTTCGGTTGAAAAGATTGAGTATGGTACACTCGCGCTACTAGCAGGAACACTCAGTGTCACTATGCTTTCGATGGTATTTGCCGTTCCAATAGGCTTGGCCTGCGCCTTCTACATTTCTGAATTTTGTCCTCCACAATTAAGAGAAACTTACAAAATTCTGATTGAGTTTTTAGCTGCTATTCCATCAGTCGTATGGGGTTTTATTGCAGTGGTGATAGTAAATCCGTTGTTAATTAATTCTTTTGGGGTAGCTACAGGTTTAAACATTTTAAATGCAGCTCTTATCCTTTCCCTTATGTCTTTGCCATTAATTGTTTCTATTGGCGAAGATGCGCTACGAGCTGTTCCGGAATCTTATCGGGAAGCAGCCGAAGGACTGGGAGCCACCAAATGGGAAATTGCAACTCGTGTACTTCTTCCTGCGGCAAAAAATGGCTTAATGGCAGCAGCTCTTTTAGGAGTGGGCCGCGCACTAGGTGAAACCATGGCAGTTCTCATGGCCACCGGACACTCAATTCGTTTTCCAAGTAGCGTTTTTGATCCTGTGAGAACTCTGACCGCAACGATTGCTGCCGAATTAGGTGAATCGCCTAAAGGTGGGGAACATTATCAGGTGCTGTTCGCTCTGGGTCTCTACTTATTTATACTCAGCTTTGCAATTAATATACTAGCTGATTGGTTAGTTCGCGGCCGTGGGAAGAAGGTTTAGGTATGTACGCTCCTAACCAACAATTAATTAATAAAAATATTAGAGAAGAGCGCTTCAAGAGCATACTCTCATTTCTAACAGTCATCATCTTTTTCCCAGCTTTGATGATTATCCTCTGGTTGTTAATCAAAGGTGGCCCGGCTCTCTCCTGGGAATTTATCTTTTCAAGTCCCACAAAAGGGATGACTGCGGGAGGGATATTTCCTGCCATCGTCGGAACTCTGTGGCTTGTTGGTCTTTGTGTTATTATCTCTTGTCCGCTAGGTGTACTTGCTGCCATTTATCTTTCTGAGTATGCAAAAGATAACCACACTACTCGTATCATCCGTCTCTGTATTCTCAATCTTGCTGGTGTGCCTTCTATCGTTCATGCTCTCTTTGGTCTTGGAGCATTTGTTCTCTTTTTGCGTATGGGAACTTCCATCCTTGCCGCCTCATGCACGCTAGCCGTAATGAATCTCCCAGTGATCATCACGTCGACATTAGAAAGCCTACAGGCTGTTCCACGATCATTCCGTGAAGCTTCCTGGAGTGTCGGTGCGTCTAAGCTACAAACTATTCGACATATCGTACTGCCTAACTCGATTCCAGGAATACTAACCGGTATGGTATTCGCCGTTTCTCGTGCGGCAGGGGAAACTGCAGCTATTCTGTTCACAGGAGTAGCATTTTACCTGCCTTTCTTACCCATGAACGTTTTCGATCAGTGTATGTCTTTATCGATGCACTTATTCACGATTTCAACACAAGTTGTAGGTGTGCCCGATTCGTATTCCTATGCGACCGCCCTCGTACTTATTTCGATGGTACTAGTGGTAAATACCTTAAGTGTGGCAATGCGATGGTATTTCCGCTCACGGAGAAAATGGTGAAAAAGAAAATTGAAATTCAAAACTTACATGTTAGTCACGGCTCAAAATGGGCTGTTGAAAATCTCAATTTTGATGTTTATGAAAATGAGATATTAGCGATCATTGGTCCAGCGAATGCTGGCAAAAGCACATTGCTAAAATCAATCAATCGTATGACGGATTTCTCCGACGGTACTAGAGTTAAGGGGACAATCAAGCTAGACGGTGAAGATATTCATGCTTTTGCCGACTCTACCTGGCTCAGACAAAAAATTGGGATGGTCTCACCTCTACCTGTGGGTCTTCCCATGAGTATTATCGATAACGTAACTTATGCGCCTCGAATGGCCGGAATGAAAGATAAAATTACGCTGATGGAGCGTGCGGAAGACTGTCTACGAAAAGCCGCTCTCTGGGACGAAGTAAAAGATCGTCTTGATGGTTTAGCGACTAAACTTTCCGGTGGTCAGCAGCAACGGCTGACAATCGCGCGTGCACTTTCTCATCGTCCAGAAGTCTTGCTACTAGATGAATTTTCTATTGCAATCGACCCAGTCACAACCATGAAAATTGAAGATGTTTTGTTGGAACTCAAAAAAGATATGACAATAGTTTGTGTGACGAACGTCATTCACCAGGCCCGTCGTCTTGGCGATCGAACGGCCATGATGCTTGAAGGTCATCTGTTAGATATTGACTCTAATCAGCGTATCTTTAGTGGACAAGTCAACGACCGACGCACTCATGATTATATTGAAGGGGTTTTCGGCTAATGGATAACTATGCTGTTACGGTCAATAATTTCAGTTTCTGGTATGGGGATTTTCAAGCTTTAAACAATCTCACCTTCCATATTCCTGCCATGAAAATCACTTCGTTGATTGGCCCTTCAGGTTGTGGAAAAAGTACCTTCTTAAAATGTCTCAATCGAATTAATGAACGAGGTGGCGCCGCTCGCTGGCAGGGAAGTGTACAGATATTTGGTAATGATATTTACCACCCAATCAACTCCTTGCCGGAAATTCGTAAGAACGTAGGAATGGTATTTCAAAAACCCAATCCACTTCCCCTCTCCGTTTATAACAACATCATTTTTGGTGCCAAAACCCATCTGGAACCGAGCGAACTTAAAAAACCGCGGCTTGATCAAATGGTTGAAGAATCATTACTCAAAGTAGGAATGTGGCATGAGTTAAAAGATCGTCTTGATCGACCAGCGATTGGGCTATCACTGGAAAAACAACAAAAACTCTGTATC
>JBIKNE010000345.1:0-3353 GCA_044358855.1 Bacteriovoracaceae bacterium
TTCAAACAGCACTTCCCTCACACTCCTGTGAAAACAAACTCTGAGGGTAAGTTGCGCTTTGACTTGGTGGCCGAGGCTTATCGTCAGCTTCACGAGCAATATCCCTGGATCAATGTCACGGATTCAGGAGACTGTACGTGTTGTAATAATAAATATCCCAGTTTTCGACGCGACAAAACCACACAACGTATTTGGAATCTGTTCGTCCCGCTGGCACAATAGGAAGCAACAAAGGATTGGTTTTATGGACAATAAAGGTCTCACTCTGCAAGGTATGACTGGCATGCATGCTCTTCATATTTTGAATGCAATCATCATGGTCGGCACGGGAATTTATCTCACGACTCAGTACTACGACACATTATTTCCAACACAACTGGGAAGTGCGAGCACACTTTGTGATGTTTCGGCTTTCTGGAATTGTGACGTGGCCACACATTCACCGATTGCGGCTCTTGCTGGTGTTCCCATTGCTTTTTTTGGATTACTTCATGGTTTACTGCTATTGAGTTCTTCGATGTTTCCGTCGGTTGCTCAGGAGAAAACTTGCAGTGCTGTCACAAAAATCAATGCTATTGGATGCCTTGCCCTTATGAGCTACTCGCTCATCGCTCTCGGTGGTCTATGTCCAGTGTGCACCATTTATTACGTACTCAGTTTTTTAGCGGCATTTTTATATATGCGTTTTGGTCTCAACTCATGGATGCCAGATGTTAAAATCTCAGGAATCTGGTTGGTAATTTTGTTGGCTTCATCTGTTGGATTCAATCGTTTCACTGCTGGTAAAGTAGAAAAGCAAACAACTCTCTCTGCTGGCGTCATCGAGCAATTCAAGAAACTCGCTGATTACGGTGATCCTGAGCCTGTTTCTAATTTCCGCATCCACTCAGCGACTGAAAACTACGCCGATGCTCCTATTCGTGTCAGTGTTTTTTCCGATTTCCAGTGCCCATTCTGTAAAATAGTTGCGGAGCAAGTTCCCCAACTCGTTCGTCGTTACGGAAAGCAAATGAATGTGCAGTATTTCTTCTATCCACTCGATAGCGCTTGTAATGCCAGTGTGAAAAGTGCCATGCACCAATACGCCTGTCGTGCTGCTGAACTTGCGGCCTGTGATCCAGCGAAGTTTGTCGAAGTTCATGATGAGATCTTTGCCAAGCAGGAAGGGCTTAACTACGACGTGTTAAAAGCCATAGCGGATAAGCACGGTCTCACAAAATGTTTTGAAGATCGCAGCACGCGCGATGCCGTCTTAGCATCAATTAACGGAGCGACGAAATTTAACCTTCGCAGTACTCCGACGATTATTATTAACGGCCGCAAGATTGAAGGATCAATTCCTAATCCTCAATTCCACGCGATCTTTGATGAGTTGTTAAAAAAATGAAAATCGCTGAGACTCACTGCCACCTCGACTATCTTAAGGACCGCCCATTGGCGGAAACCTTAAGACTGTGTGCGGAGGCAGGAGTCGAAAAGCTCGTTACCATTGGTGTTGATCCGGATAATTTAGATGGAGTCATGGCGCTGGCCGAATCTCATTCACAAATTTGGTGCACGCAAGGTATTCATCCCCATGATGCCAAAGCTGTGACCGATGAAGTGCTGACGAAAATTCAAAGCCGTGCCACTCATGCAAAAGTGGTAGCGATTGGCGAGATTGGTCTCGATTATTACTACAACAATTCTCCCAAAGACGTTCAGCTCAAATACTTCCGCGCTCAACTTGAAATTGCCGTCGCCTGTGACAAACCTATCGTGATTCATTCACGGGATGCCGATGAAGACATGATGGCTTTTCTCAAAGAATTTGGCCCCAAGCTCAAAAAGAAAGGCGTTGTTCACAGTTTTTCTTCCGGTCTTGAGTTGGCACAAACAGCGCTGGATCAAGGATTTTTTCTCGGCTTCAACGGCATGATCACCTTCCCTAAGGCCGAAAATGTCCGTGATGCTGTTAGGCTTTGTCCTGCAGAACGTATTTTGGTTGAGACCGATAGCCCCTTTCTCACGCCCGTGCCTCATCGTGGAAAAGAGAACGCGCCCTTCTATTTGCCCTTTGTGGTGCAAAAAATAGCCGAGCTGAAAAGTATGTCGGTGGAAGATTTAGGGAATCAGGTCTGGCGAAATGCTCATACGCTCTTCGGATTGATCTAGGCCAGTGGTTGCGCGCGCACCCATAATCACCAAAAGTACTGTCAAAATGATAAAAGTTAGCCTCATGCGAACCCTCTCTCGCCTCTCAGTTTACCAATCTAGGTAAAAACTAAAGGCCGGGTAGTTTCTGCCTAATGCTGCTTCGCAATAACCCTACCCAATTTGTGGCTTCCGTGGCATTTTGCAGGAACATTTTTTCTATCGTCATTGATTCATTCTCACCTCTTACGAGGTGTCTTAAGGAGTCCTCATGAAAAACGTTAAAGTTGGTATCAACGGTATGGGCCGAATTGGTCGCACAATCTTGCGTGAATTGGTTAAGCGTCAACACAAAGGCATCGATCTTCATATCGAAGTTGTAGCGGTTAATAACCCAGGCAATCCTGATCCTTACGTTCATCTTTTACGTTACGACTCTCTTCACGGAAAACTCCCAGTGGAAGCCACGATTAACGGTGACACCATGACTGTCGGTGGGAAGAAAATTAAATTTTTCGGTATCAAGAGCCCTGCCGAAATTCCTTGGGATTCTCTTGGAGTTGAAGTCGTTATTGATGCCACTGGTATCTTCAAAGATAAGGCCGGTCTGTCACAACATATTCGCGGCTCTGTGAAGAAGGCTATCATGTGTGCTCCAGGAAAAGATCTTGATGGCACATTCGTCATGGGCATCAACCACGACAAGTACGACTCTGCCAAACATCACATCATCTCAAACGCCAGCTGCACAACAAACTGCTTGGCCCCGATTGTAAAAGTTTTGAATGACACATTCGGAATTGAAAATGGTTTCATGACAACTGTCCATGCTTACACATCTGATCAAAACATTCTTGATAACTCTCACTCAGACATGCGTCGCGCTCGCGCGGCTGCTGTCAGCATGATCCCTACTTCTACTGGAGCAGCAAAAGCTTTAGGTGATGTTATTCCTGAAATGACCGGCAAGCTTGACGGTTACGCTGTTCGCGTTCCGACTCCAGATGTCTCAATGGTTGACCTTACAGTAAACCTCACTAAAGCAGCTGATAAGAAATCGATCAATGCAGCCATGAAAGAAGCCAGTCAGGGATATTTGAAAGGCATCTTGGGCTACACCGAGGAAGAGTTGGTTTCAGTTGATTTCATGGGTGCTCCTGAATCGTCTATTTTTGATTCGAAACTCACTAACGTCATCGGCAAAACGGCGAAAGTTGTCA
>JBIKNE010000347.1:0-3352 GCA_044358855.1 Bacteriovoracaceae bacterium
CGATTTAACAAATTTATTGCAAAAACATCACATTTGTGATATTTTTATCTTGGGAGGCATATGAGCTTAGACGAAGAGGTAAAAGACCTCACATTCATAGAAAAACTATGGATGGTCGTTGAGCGTGGTGAGCTAGATTTTTGGGAAGATAGGAGTAATCCACCTAATCTGTCAGCAGATGAATTTAGAAAGGTTCTAGATCGAATTGATACTCTCGAAAACTTTAAGTGGGTTGAGCGAGAAAGTTCGGGAGGGCCCCATGGTAAAACAGGTGAAGACAAGTGCTTTAAGTTCGAATGTGAGATTCAGTTTGGTGGAGTATTTGAAATTGAAACAAAGAGGTACTTTATTAAGGGTTATTTCTTTGAAAAGGCAAAGCTCGTTGGTGTAATGATCCAAAGCTTTAGAGAGGTTTAAAATGAAGACAACGGTAGAAAAGGAATTTCTTGGTAATCATTTCATCTACTCCACAGATGTCGATGCTGATACGGGAAAGGCCCTATGGACAAAAGATATTGATAAAGAATTTTTTAAATGGATTTACGATCTTAAAACGAGAGATCGGGAGCTTTTTAAAGTACAGTACTCAATTTCTATCAATGCGTACGACGTTTTGAATCAGCTCAAAGAGTTAATAGGAGTTTATGATGACTCACTTCTTGTAAGGGCCATCACCATCACCTTTATCAATCATGTTGATACTCGCAAAGGTCGGACCGTTCTAAAAAGATTGGGTGAGTATAAAAAATACCCTGACATTGAGCTTCTTCAGGCCGGAGAACTCTTGAAAAAGAACCTTTATTTTTCTCCGAACGGAATGCGAGACGTTGAATCTTACTCAAAGCTTACGGGCCTGAAAAAATCGTTAGTAGTTCAAAACGCACTTTACTCAGTTTTGCTTATTTCAATCAACGAAGATCAAGAGGTTAAAAAATATTGGGAAGATGTAATTTTGGGGCAGTTAACGACAATTGCAAAAGCTTCGTAAGTGCAGGCGAAAATGTTCATTCCTGCAAGTTGTAAGGATGACCGATATGCTGCTGCTCCATACAGACCTGTGGCATTTTAAGCAAAATATTCCAAATCTAATTTTATAATTATAAAACAAAGTTGCCAAAAATCATCACTTTCATCTAGAGTACGCTCAAGCTGTTGGTCAGAATTTCAAAGATTACGGTTAATGAAAGCGTACCATTAGTCTAAACACGGGAACCCAGTCGGTATCTGTAAAAGGATGTCGATCATAACTTACGAATCTGACACTCCGGCGAAAGCTGACTGGCAGAGGGCATTAACATGGGTGCAAGTCGTTTTGGTCTGCGAGTGTCAACTCTAATAATCGTGACAACGCGTGGAACTTCGACGGTAACAACGGCAACATCAACAACGATAACCGCAACAACAACAATGCGGTCCGCTGCGTGGGGCGCTGAGGCGTGAATAGAAACAGCTCAGAGACGAGAGCATCCTTTAGAGTCCTCTCGTCTCTTTTTTATTTTGATCTGATGCTGCTTAATACTTGAAAAATCCCCTTTGATTGACAGTGGCATTTCTCCCAAAAATTGAAGGGCACAATTGGTTTCGTTTTTAAATTTACTCAAGGTCTTCTTTCGAAACTGATAACTTTTTGCATGCTTCATAAGCCCTAATCTGGAATTAACCTTGCCCAGCATGCTTTTGATCTCTTTTCTAGAATGATCAATTTCTAAGGGATGGTTGAGATAGGGGATAGGTAAGCCTTTTGATTCATGTCCACGCAAGAGAGCGACAAATTCCCACTGCTTTGATTTTCTTGTCTGCATGATTAATTCATCCGTGGGGGCGATGAAACGGTAGCCCAATAGCTCAATAGAATCTTTTCTCAGAGATTTTAAAGTGGTTTTTGCGGGATGAAGCCTTTGACCGCGCTTAGATTCCAGCCAGTCATCTATTGGTTGAATGAGTCCTTGTAATTTGCTTCTGTCAGTGTCGAGGAGTGTGAGATCATCCATGTAGCGCAAATAACCTTGAGGTCGCAGCTTTCGACTAATAAAGTGATCAAGGGAATTGAGATAAACATTGGCCCCGAATTGGCTGGTGAGATTACCGATCGGGAGTCCATCAGTGGAAGGCCGGCCAAAAAGAGATTTATGTAAGGGGACGAGCTTTCGGCGCTCTTTTGATGAACCAATGCTGGCATTAATCCGAGAGTCGTTGTCGAATGTGACGGCCACGAGCCAGGCAAGTTCTTCATCTTCGATACTGTCTAGAAGTACCTCTTTTAAAATGGGCCTCGAAATGGTGATAAAGAACGAGGCAATATCTAACTGCAGAACCGAAACTTCCTGTACTCATCCCTGACTAATTTTATTATACAAACTTCTGAAGTACTTTAAAGCACCGTGAGTTCCTCGACCGATTCGGCATGCGAAGCTTCCATGATAAAATTTTTTCTCCCAGATGCTTTCAACCCGCGATACAATAAGGTGGTGAATAACCCGATCACGAAAGTTCGCAGCGAAGATTTCACGAGGCTTTGGACGGGTCACGATAAATGTACGATACGGTGATGGACGGTATGTTCGAGTCTTAATTTCAGTTTCAAGATCAGAAAGATTCTTTCCAAGTTTCATTTCAAAGGTAATCTGCGCATTCGATGCGACCTTGCCAATTCGACAACTTCTATAGGCTTTCAATAAATCTTCAAAAGTTATCATTTTCTGCTTCGTAATTAACTAAATTCTAGTTACAATTAGTCCTATGAAGAATGTGTCCCTTAAGCGTTTTGTTATCTTTTTTGGCTTCGTGCTCTCTTCTATGGTTATTGGCGAAGAGTTGATTGATCATCGTGTCGCTCCGGGGGAAACACTGTCAGAAATTGTGAAAAGAAATTTTCCTGGTCGGCGAATTTATGGCAATACCGGTAAGGTTAAGCAAGTGATTAACCTCAATCCAGAAGTGAGAGATGAAAATCTGATCTTCCCTAATCAGATTATAAAGTTAAAGGTTGAAGCAGATACGAATACCCCTGAACCTTTAGAGACAATAGTTCCTTCAGACCACGTAGCTTCAAAAGTAACAGATATTGAAGTGGTTCAAAGGCCTTTGAAGAATTGGTCACCAAGTGTATCCGCTTTCTATGGCCTAAAATATATTTCTCTATCACAAAAAGGCGCCTTGGGTGATGCCTCAATTAATGCCGTTTTTTATAATTATCTAAAACTTGAAACCACACTTGCGCGCGAGGATTGGCTTGCGAGAATTTCTTTCGACACGTTCAGAATCAATTACCAGGATGATACAAGCACAAGTCGAGAGTCTTTTTATAATCTTGATTTGACTCTTGCTCGAAAGCATCTTGTTGCATCCTTGG
>JBIKNE010000348.1:0-3346 GCA_044358855.1 Bacteriovoracaceae bacterium
TAATGAGTCAAAAATTTAAAATAGATACTCCTTTTGAAACTAAACCACCGAGACTTAAAGAGTTGGTTAATCAATCAATAATGGGTGATGTCTGGATTAGAGATACGCCTTTTGGTCCTGTAACTGATTCATTAACTATTGCAATTAAGTTCGAACTTTCTCATCACAATGTTTTGAGGGCGATATCAAAAGTTTATTCTGAATTAAATGAGAATCGTAAGTTTCAAATTGAGCAAAATTTTATTGAAAACCATTACAAGGCAGGACCAATAGGACGAGAAAAGAAAACTCGTAAAGTAGATATCACAGAGTTCGGTTTAGTACTGTTGCTTTTATATTTGAATAGTCCAAAAGCGCGGCAAATTTCAGCAGAAATTCTGTATCGTTTTTTTGTTTTGAAATCTTACATTAAAGGTTTGAGTCCGTCTCAGATTGGTGCACTCAAGGGCTATTACCGACAACAAATGAAATAGCGAATAAAACACGGCCAGCGATTTTGTAGCTGTATTTATAATGATGGTGGGCTAAGCTGCAACCACAGCAACACCTCATGTTCAATCTATCGAAGTATTGCACTAAAAACCTGAATCTAACCTGGCACCTTTTGGACATTTATTCTTTATTAAAGTGAGGGTATAATCAGTGTATTTTACTACCCATGGTGAAGAGTATGTTTTTATCAAAAGATAACAAGCAAAAGATTAAAAACTTACTTCAGAAAGTTTTTAACAAAAGTGACTCCACAGTTTTTCATTTTATTAAAGTAAGTAAAAATGAATCAGAACATCAGTATCAAATTGTTTTTAAAACACGAAAGAAGATTCCCTTTGAAAGAATCAAAGCTGCTGAAAAATTATTAAAGAGCGAGCTTAACGGACAAAACTGGGAATTACATCGCTGGAATGAAATTATCGGGAAAGTTATTCCTAAATCGAAAGTCTATAAAGTCCCTTTTTTTGATACTCGAAGTATTGAAGATAGAAGCCCATGGAGAATTTGTCCTATAGGAGAGCACTGGGTTAGAAGACATCCTAAAGATCTTAAATCTGGAAAAGTTACAGATCATGATGGGCATTGTAGGCTAAATCCTAGAGGGAAAGATCTTTTAAAAACCGATGAGATTAAACGAATCTCAGAGCTAGAAATCTTTAAGAACGCCTTAGTGAAAGTTTCCTCAGAAGACTTAGGATTTAAGAATGGAAATAAGTACAATGATCTCATTAGTGGGTGGTCTGCCTATTGGAATGAAATGCTTAAGCCTGAAATTCCGCTGCATCCAAATTATGTGAAGGTACTTATGGCTACGGAAAGCAGTTTTAATGAAAATCCTCCTTCTCCTACGAGAGATCATAAAGCTATTGGTCTCATGCAGATCATGCCTGAAACGGTGGGCTATTTAAGTCCTCGTTCAAAAGATCTCAAAGATCACTTTATTGATATAAGTCTAGAGGATGCCAGAGATCCAAGTGTCGCCATTGCTGCAGCAACAAGATGGCTCTTTAGGAAGTATCGACTTGTTAAAGGAAAGAAGAAGGGCGCAACCTGGATGAATGCTCTTGAAGAATACAAGGGTATTACAAATCAAAAAGGGACAAAGCCGGCTGAGATTCGCTTAAAGTTAAATCAATTCTATAAAAAATTGCAGAATCAGCAAAAATGAAATCATTCATTTTATACATTCTCTTTTTGACCCATGCTTGGGGAGGACCTGGTCTTCAAAAGAAATATCCCTACGGTATATTAACAAATGATTATGGGATTCTTAATGAGAGGGATTTACTGGCCGATATTGAAGATGCGAAGCCTACTCCATACAGAATTAACGAATTTCAACCTGCTTATAGAAGATGGCAGTGCTTTCCAACTAAAGATGTCACTTTCACCTATGAAACGTGGAAAGACAATGACCCTATGGGGTCAGCCAGTGTCGTTGTCGATCTTTGTCTTTTTTCATTTGAAGTCAAGAATAGTAAGCCTGTGCATTTCTACGGAGGAAGACGAGCCAATAGACTTGCATTTTGTAAAGGACTAGAGCAAAGCTGGAATCGTTTGACCAAAAATGCACCTTACGTGTGTCTAAATGGTCATCCTGGATCTTATGATAACGGTGAAAAGCATTGGACATGGGAGCAATTCAAAACCTCCAAAGGATGTAAGTCCTATTTTCAGAGAAGCTGTATTCAATGATGATGAAAATCGTTGATAACTTAAAAATTGGAGCAAGGGACAAACCAAATGTTTAAAGTAATGAGAAATAAAAAAGGACCGCCGAGGCGATCCTTATTTTATTTTAAGATGGCGGGAGAGACGGGACTCGAACCCGCGGCCTTCTGCGTGACAGGCAGACGTTATAACCAACTTAACTACTCCCCCGCGAACTGAAGAACCAATATAGGGATGGCCTAAAAAACCGTCAAGCTAAAATCCTATGTTGACGCTGCGTCATTAAGCCAATCTCTAGGCACCCAAATCCATGCATGCTAACGTTTCATCCTATGAATCTTACAGATTTCTTTAATACATTCTGGCACTTTCTCACGCTTTCAGCGCCGGCACTGTTGCTAGGATTTTTTTTAGCGGGATTGATCCGAGCCTTTTTACCTCCCGAGCGAGTCTCGACATGGCTTGGAAAAGGCAAATGGAGTGATGTTGTGCTCGCCTCCCTAGTGGGAGTTCCTATTCCGCTTTGTTCCTGTTCGGTGATCCCTACGGCGATCGCCCTTAAACAAAAAGGTGCGAGTCGAGCTGCCACTTCTTCGTTTTTGATTTCCACACCAGAGTCTGGCATTGATTCAATCTTGGTGACTCGCGCGATGATGGACTGGCCCATGACGATTATTCGTCCCGTGGCAGCTTTTGCCTCAGCGCTTTTGGCCGGAGGCCTTCAGTTGATCTTTAATCCTGAAGAAAAAGTGGCCATGAAGCCGGCCGCACCGCTAGCTGCTTGCTGCGGTCATAAGCATGCTGCGCCTGCCAAGAAACCTTTTTGGAGTACCATAAAGGAAGGCCTTCAGTGGTCGATAAATGATTTAGTGGATGATCTGGCGCTATGGATGACCATCGGAATTGTGGCAGGGGCGATGTTGGATTTCTTTGTGCCGACCGATTTCTTTTTGGGTCTAGGAGTCTGGCCTTCCCGTCTGCTAGTACTAGTCGTGGGAATTCCGCTTTATATCTGTGCCTCAGCAACGACTCCTATTGCGGCTTCGCTTGTTATGAAAGGTCTCTCACCTGGTGCTGCGTTGATTCTTTTATTGGCGGGACCTGCCACCAATATTGCTAACATTGCTGTGCTTCGTCCGCATCTTGGAAACAAGGGCATTGCTATTAATCTGATTTCAATTGC
>JBIKNE010000349.1:0-3345 GCA_044358855.1 Bacteriovoracaceae bacterium
CACTGGCCTTCGTGAGACCAAATTTTAATTTATCACTTTTCGAAAAATCTCGTGAAGGGATCGCGAATTCTTTCACCTGCATATCGAGAGACTGACGAGCTTTCTCACGAGTAAAGTCAGCCGTAAGAGTAGCTTTGACTCCAAAAACTTGTGAGCCAGGAAAATCGCCGCGCAGATCAAGGACTGTGGGCTTTTTCACCCACTTAGGACTAGTGGTTACGTTGGTGAGCTCACCAGTCACATTGCCAGAGTAACTGTCGGCCGTTCCTTTTGAACTAATGGCAGCTTTTTTAAGCCAGAAGAGAGGATAGCTTTTTGTAATTGGAAATTCATAAGACTTTCCAACTGAGCGAGGTGGTGGAAGTACTTCTTCGCGTTCTTTCTTTTCCGGCAAGTATTGTTTTGCGAGAGCTTGATACTTGCGAGCTTGAGAAATGTAGCCTCCAAGCTCTTTCGAGAAGAGTGCCATCGCCATGTCTTTCACATCGAGCTGGGGAATTTGAAAACGATTCTTGAGAGAGTCGATATCATTTCTTACGAGTGCTTCCACTTCTTTAGGATAGGCGGCGACAGCACGAATTTCTGTCTCGAGTTTTTTGCCAGCTTTTTGCGCTTCTTTGGCCTGTTTTTGAATGTCTTTCAGTTTATCAGTAACTTCTTTGATGCCTTGAACTTGTGTGAGAACGTTCTTCTCACCCTTCAAAGCTTGGACTTCACTTTCAAGTTCTTTGATCTTCGAGGTATCAGTCAAACGCTTAATGTCTTTGTCCCAGGTCGCTTGTTTAGTTTTCACGTCCTCGATCATTTCCTTGACGCGTTTTTCAGAGGCAAGTTCTTCGCGGATCTTTTCTAGTTGGTCTTTCGGATCAGCGCCTTCGAGTAGTGCAATCAGATCTCCCAGCATATTTTGGGCGTATTCTTTTTTTACCTGATCTACGACCTCTTTCTGCATTTGATCAAGCTTAGATGGCTTGGCCGGTTCAGGTGGCAAAACAAAGCCAGGCTTTTTACGAGAAGAGTAAACTTGGATCTGGTTAATGCTGGCTTCTTCAACAACAAATTTCATGCGCAGAAGGGCATCCCATAGATAACCGAAGTGAATATTGTCTAAAGATAGAATGTTGCGCTGTGGTTGTTCTTTATCAGTGACTTCTAAACCGTCGAGATCAAATGTCCCTCGTAGGAAGCTGGTGCGTACTTGAGCGACATTAACTTCAGCGCCATTCGCCTGGGTAGCGACATATTCAATTCCTTGCTTCAAATGCTGGTCAAAGAACCATGCAAAATAGGCATAGGCTGCAACGTAAATGATTGCGACGGGAATAATCGCTTCAAAACGAATCGGGCCTTTTTTCTTCGGAGCTTTTGTTACTTTATCATTCATAGCGTGTCCTTAGTTTCCGAAGAAAGTGTCGTATTTGTAATACCACTGATAGAGCGATGTTTTCGTCCAAAGCTTAAAGAGTTTGGTATCACGGAATTTTTCCACGACAGATTTGCGGTATTTAATAATGGCCCATTTTGAACCGGCCAAGACAAATGGAACCAAACAGAAAGCCACAATTCCCGCACCCATCACAATCGAATTGTTAAAGCGCGTGAAAGGCAAAATAGGCATGTTGTAGAGTTCTGTGTAGAAGCCTTGCAAGGCCGGCAGTTCAAGCGCCCATTGGCCCACAAGATCAAAAGCTGGATCTAGTAAGAAGGCGATGAATTTAAAAAAGAATGCGGAGAGAAGTGCCGCTCCAATTTGAATTCTGAAAAAGAATAGGCACAAGAACACGAGCAAGCTTTGTAAGGATAGCGCTGGAGTCATGCCCAGTACAAATCCCAAGGCGACGCCCCAGGCGAGTTGGTTGTTACCTGTTTCAGAATGAAGCAGTTTAAAAAATCCGAAGAGCTGTTTTAAGAGCAATGTCATATAGGGATCCCTTTTGATGAATCCCCGACATTTTAGCGACTCTTGGGTCTGCCTCACAAGCTCATAGAATGATGCGTAGTTTCAGTTATAGAAGTTTTCGGGCTGCAGGGTCACGCAGCGTTCCCAAATCTGGTAGAGCTTCTTGTTAAAGGCCCTAGCGACTTGAATCTTCTTTAAGTCTTCTTTAGAGGGACAGGGTGGAGTGATTTGTTCGTTAGTGGTTTCTTCACGCTTGGGAGGTAGGGGACGCTCATTCCAACCCATCAACGTATTAATGCGATCAATAACTGCGTTACGCGCCTCATTCAGCTCCTGGCATTTTTTTGTACGAGCAGGATTCTGCGGTTGACCAGAAGGTGGAGAGCAGCGAACCATGCCGTAATCAAAGGTATAGGCAACTTTTTTGAGTTCTTCGCCCAATTTTTTTTGCAACAAATCTAGCTCATTCGCTTCAGCCAGAACTTTATTCTTGTTGGCTTCATAAGCGTCATTGATGCATTTGATACGAATTTCTTTAGCGTCTGTCAGGAGACTCGCAAGAAACCCAGGTTTAGCTCCACACATCGATACATCTACTGGTCCGTAACCAGAAAGAATAAAAGTAGCGGCCAAAAATATGAGGTGCTTTCTCATAGAAAAATTTTAAACCATTTAAAATAGATTGAATAAAGGAGGACAAACTTGCCCGGCTATTTCTGAATTTGCGTCTTCATCAGGCGCTCCAACTCAAATACAGAGTCAGTTTTAAACCAGTCGTTGCCCGCTCCGCGACCAACCGCTTGGAGTAAATTAGTCTGGATTTTGCCATCTTTCATGATCGACGGATCAACGTGGACACGAACAACTTCACCGGTGACTAGAGAGCCCGCACCAGGAGTTGAGCCGTAACATAAAATATCGCGTAGTCGGCATTCAAAATGGACAGGGGATTCGGCCATGCGAGGTGCTTTTACTAGGTCACTTTTAAGCGTGTGCAAGCCTGCAAATTTAAATTCGTCTTCGCCGTAGGGGAGCTCAGTCGATGCAAGGTTAACTTTTTCATAGTTTTTGAGTGTACAGAAATTCACTACAAACTCTTTCTCACGCTCAATATTTATCAAGCTGTCTTTGCGGGAGCCATCTTTTGAACGAATCATCGGACTAAAAGCAATGATCATCGGTTTGGCAGATACCGCGGTAAAAAATGAAAAAGGAGCTAGGTTGTGTGATCCATCCACATTCATTGTGCTAATCACGGCAATAGGACGAGGAATAATACTACCAATCAAAAATTTGTAGTTATCCGCAAAAGCACCATCGGTTTTAAAACTTTGATAAGTCATGGCGCTAGCATAACACTTTTTTGACCCAGTTCTCCAAGTCTTTCCCCGATGAATCTGGCTTCATGGCACGAGTCGCCAATTGAAAAGCCGCAGAATCATGGA
>JBIKNE010000350.1:0-3334 GCA_044358855.1 Bacteriovoracaceae bacterium
TGTAACTTCTCTATTAATAGTAAACTCTTCCGATCGCGATCTCGGCGAAGCTCTTGATGGCCGATGTAGTAGTAGTAACCACTACGACTAACCTTTGCTGCCTTGCAGAGAAACTTAAGAGACAAATTTGGAGCTGAAGTATGGGCCTTACGGACTAATTCAAAAGCTATAGCTCGTCGTCCGCAAGGCCCTTCAACTTTTTTAGGTGAGCAATCAATTCTTTTTGATAGGCATTTTCGGCCTTCAATTCTTCAATCGACATATTGCGTGGGTCTTTTTTTCGTCCTCTTTTACTAGAACTAAGATCGCCATCTAAACGAAGCTTCCTACGCCACCGCCCGAGGCAGTCATCAACAAACTTCTTGTCAAAATAATCAACTCCAAGCGCTTTATTGAAGGACTCTTGGCGAGTCATCCCATCAATCTGAGAATCCAGCATGAGCCGTTTGAAATGTTCAGTAAAAATGATGTGCTTGGAAGTGATTTTAAGAACGTGATGACTATTTTCTAGAATCTTACGGTCGGTTGAAGAAAGGCCCCTCATAATCTGCTCCTTTTGAGGATTTTACCCCAAATTCTAGAAAAGCGGTTTTTAATGCTTGTCTAGAAAATGGGGTGCAGATCAAAGCGGGCCTTTTTTTATTCTTCTTCGCGTGAGCGACGTTTCATTTCAGCTAAGACTGCCTTCAACAATGCCGCACATTCCAGTTCTGACTTACCGGCCAACATATGGCTCTTTTGTAATTCAGCGGTGCTCTTCCCGTGAGTTTTAAATGACTCAATACGGTTGTTAAGATTATTTCTAAGGGTGCGCAGTTTCTTAGGTGAATACTCGCTTAACTCTTGTTGTTCTTTCATTTCTTTTTCGCAGTTTTAAGACGCACTGTTTGGATAACAACATTATCCATTGGAACATTCGCATGACCGGCACGGTTGCCTGTTTTAACCATCTTGATTCGATTCACTACATGCATACCACCAACCACTTTTCCAAAGACAGCATAGCCCCAACCTTGTTGATTAGGTGCTGTGTGATTGAGGTTAGTGTTGTTTTCAACATTGATAAAAAACTGTGAAGTGGCCGAGTGTGGATCAGAGGTTCTTGCCATGGCGATTGTTCCGATCTCATTGAGTAAACCATTGGCCGCTTCGTTTTGAATCGGAGCACGATTAGGCTTCTCTTTCATGTCAGGAGTCATGCCTCCACCCTGAATCATGAAACCGTTAATCACACGGTGAAAGATGAGACCGTCATAAAACTTGTCGTTCACATACTGGAGAAAATTTTTAACTGTTGCTGGAGCTTTCTCATCGTTGAGCTCGATTTCAATTGTTCCGTGAGATGTTTTCATCTCAACTACTGGCCCTGCATAGGCAGTTGAACTGAACAATATCAGACTAAAAAAACAAACTAGGCTTTTCATAATAGAAACCTCCACTAATAGACTCATAAGCTAAAGAGATTAACCTCTTTAGATGGAGTCCTTCACCTAAAATATGATCAAAAATGCTGTAAAAATTGACCTCTTTTGCGCTGTTAAGCTGCCTTTTTTCCCTCTGTGGGCTATATAAGCCTCATGTTGCAACGTGAACTCCATCAACTTATGCGCCTCCATCGGCAAATCATGAGTAACACCCCAGATGCTGGGTTATTTCGCACCCATGATGTCTTCTGTGTCGCCAAAACCGGCCAAAAAATTCGCTTTGCTCCCCATGCCGCCATTGAGGGAAGCCTGATGCTGTTATTGGAAAAGTTCATAGCTCTTTGGCAAAGCTCACAAGACAAGGCCGAAATCGCACGTGCCATCGCCTATTTATGGTTTGGCCTCATCGCCATTCACCCTTTTAGCGACGGAAATGGCCGAGTCGGGAAAGCTTTTGTGAAATCTAAGCTGGCCGAGAAAGGATTTCTTACAATTGATGAAAATGCCCTAGACGCCATTCTGATAACTGGGCAAACAGAGCAGGATCTTAAAAATTTAACAGAGTTTTTCTCTGTCCAACTTATCTCTTAGGAGTCTTTTATGATGAACCCGGCCTTGGCAACATTTCTAACTTTGGCAGCGAAATCAATGACAGGCGCTGACTTTGATGCTCACGTGCAAAGTGTACTTGCTAACCGTGCTGCTGATACCGATAAGATTGAACATGTGGCGCTCTTGGCCGCTGATTTCGTCAGACATTATGAGCAGGCGGTTGTTTTAGGCACCACTGCTGATTACGAAGAGCAGACCATGATTTGGCACTTTAACAGCATGCTCAAGGGCGTTGATACTCAGTGTGCAGATATCGATCTATTTAGCTGTGTTCATGAACTCATTTGTGAAGGTAAAATTGTTCATAACCTCAATACGGGTATGATGGGTTGCAATTAATTTTCTTATTTTTATGTCTTAGTGCTTGGGGCGAAAATAATAGGCCATTGGCCCAGCGTTTCGCCCCAACTATCATTCAGGAATTAGGCAACAATCCAGTTGCCGATGAGTTTACCTTTTTTAACTACGATCAAGATTGGAACCCCAATAATAACTGGGACAATCTAGAAAAGTTCTCTCGACCTCGCGCTGCCTATTACAGCGTGATTGAAAGTGAGCGACATTATTTTCTCACGTACCATCTTTTCTATCCACGCGATTACGCGTCCACTTGTTTCTGGGTTCATTGTCATGAAAACGATTTTGAAGGTTTCAGATTGACCATTCAAAAACCCGATAAGCTGATCCGTCTAGAAACCTTGGCACACAACTTCCTCACTGTTCACGAAAATCCAACCGACACCACAATTGTCATTGAAGCTGGAGGTCATGGTGTCCATGCCCGCTTGAGTAAAACTCCTCAGGGCAACCAGAAGACTTACACTCCCACAGACTATCAACTGACCCCTTTGAGTGAAATCTGGGCGCGTCGCCATCAGGGACTATTCCAGGGTCAATTTGAATTTGAGGGACAAACCTACCCCGCCCAGTTCGACGGCCATAAATGGATCATTTTCGGCCTGGGCCGCGCCAAACCACCATGGGCCTGGGAAACCTGGAATGCTCAATATAAAAAGGGAGAATGGTTTCTCAATCCGTTACAAGATAAGAGTGAGAAATACCTTCAGCATCCCTACTTGAATCTAACCTCGAACTAGACGCTTGGTACTTTTCGCGTTTTAATGGGCCCATTCAGGAGACCCATAATGATTTCACCTATTTTTGATGCTTCTCAGTGGCATGAGATCAAAGAATTTGAATTCGAAGATATCACCTTTCATAAGGCGAAAAACACCGGCGCAGTTCGGATTGCCTTCAATCGTCCTGAAGTTCGTAATGCCTTCCGTCCGCAAACAGTG